>NZ_NFHA01000080.1:0-2284 GCF_002159225.1 Flavonifractor sp. An91
ACAGGCTCGTTCACATAGAGCCGCCGTTCTTTCAGGTACTGCACCAGCTCCGGCTGCTGACAGCCGGATACAAAGGTAGTCCAGGCCATGCCTTTCAGCTCTTCATCAGACAGATGCACCGCTGCATCACAGATGCGATCGATCAATTCCAAGGTAGCCAAAATGGTGTTGGTTTTCAGGGTGCCCCGGAACATCCGGAACTCCACCGTATCCGGGTTTTGCAGATTGACGCAGGTATACCGTCCCCCATGGTAGCCCTTCTTGGCGAAGTCCAGAATGTCCATGGGGTGCTCCTTGTAGCCGTACCGGGCGGCCCACCGCTCCAGCTGCCGCTGGGTGCGGCGGCTGAACTTCAGCAGCTCCTCCCAGTGCTTCTCGAAGAAGTAGAGCACCCGGGCAATGGCCTGGTCCTGCTCCTGCTGGGTGTTCCCGAAAGCAGTGCGGCTTACATGAATATGGAGCCCGCAGGTGCTGGCCCGGTGGCTGCGGTAGCCCAGGGAGAGGGCCTTCCGGCACAGTTCCTCCCAGGGCATGGCGTGAAGCTGCCACTCCAGGGACAGAGGGTGGGTCACCAGCTCCAGACCGTCGTCCAGGGAGCCGTCGTGTTTGATGTACATCAGAGGATACCCGGCGTTAGCGATATCCAGTAGCGCCCGGGCGCTGTCCGGATCCTCGCCGCCCTGATCCAGCTCCAGTTCCACACCGAAAAACCGGGGCCCCTCTCCCTGGAAGATGGGCTCCGGTTTGTAATAATAATCGTGGATGGGCTTGTCCCGGGACAGGGTATGGAAGCAGTCCAGGCAGTAGGGCCGCTCGTCAAATTCGTCCGACTCTTCGTAATAGGCCCCGGTCTCTCTCACAAGAGCACCGCAGCGGCAGCAGCGGACATAGTGGTCGTCAAAGCAGTCCTGGCACAGTGGGGTGTCAGTGGTGCCTGCGTTGTCACTCTCCCAGATCCGCTCGCCGCAATAGCTGCAAAACAGGGTGTGGTTGTCCAGGCATTGGGCGCACAGCTCCTGGCCATCGAAATGGTAGAGCTGCTCGGTTGGCAGAGAAGCGCCGCAGAGTTCGCAGGTATACAGTTCTTTCATGGTAATTCCTCCTTAAAACGCAAAAAAGCCCCGGGGCTTTCCCCGAGGCCATCGTAGCTTATAGTATACAGTTCAAGGTTCGGGCGGTCCGGAAGGCGGGAAAAGGTCCAGAGCCAGCAGAATGGCCACCCGGACCCCCTCCCGGAAGGCGCCCTCTACAGAAGCCGTCTCCCGCTTTACAAAAACTTCCTCCAACCTGTCCAGCAGATCGGCCGCCTCCCGGTCCAGCTGTTTGCGCAGTTCCTCCGACAAGACTATCATCTCCTCTGAGCATTGGGTGTACACCGGCTCCCCGTAGCGGAAGCCGTCCTCCATAAGCCGCTCCATCATAGGTAAATCTCCGGTCGGGCGAAGCGGCGGCGGTACCGTTCCAGCTGCTCCGGCGACAGGCTCTCAAAGTCCTCGCTGTCCGGCGGGGCAGCGCACAGAAAGAAGGTACCTGCGATGATGTCGTAGATCTCCCCGCTGTCCAGCCGCAGGCAGCGATTGAGAGGCAGTCCCACCAGTTTGCCCTCCTCGTGGCAGATGAGAGCCACCGGTTCCTCGAAGGGATACACGGCCTGAATGGGGCCGCCTACCGCCTGCTGCATGGCTTCCAGGGTGTTGTCCAGTTCTGCCGCCCGGGGCGGCTCCAGCGGGGCGACCAACAATACGTTCATAACCATACCTCCACATAAAAGGATAGCCCAGGAAGCAGATGCTCCCTGGGCTTCATGGGTATAGTATACAGTTTATTTGGATGTGGATTCGGAAATCGCCTTGTAAGTATGATAAGAAATCGAACGCATGTTAGCGTCAGGCGATAATCGCCATTCCGGGTCAGGCGAAAAACGCCAATTTTGGTCAACTGAAAACAGCCATTTACAATTTGAATAGTTCCTTTACACTGGAGGCGTAGCCAGCCCCCGGTGAAAGGAGATAAGATGAAACAACCCAATTTCGCAGCCATGTCCCCGGTTGTGGCAAAGGCCATTGAGCAGATGATGGCCGAGCAGGGAGACAAGTTCTCGCTGGAGAAGGTCAATCTTGCAGAGCTGGAGCGCCGTACCGGGATTTCCCGCGCCAGACTGCGCTGGATGAAGGAGCACGGCTTTGAGGACACTGAGCACGCCGCAAAGGGCCGGAAAGCGAGCACCACGCTCCTGAGCGGCTATACAGGTATCCTGGATGGTCTGCTGAAGAACGGCGTGACA
>NZ_NFHA01000081.1:0-2237 GCF_002159225.1 Flavonifractor sp. An91
CCACTTGTCCACCGTAGTAGTTGACAAGAGAATCAATGCTCGACTATCGCATAAAAATGCGCAGTTCATAATTTGATCACAGGGGGCCTTTTGCAAGAGTTTTATTTTGCCAAACACATATTGGACACTATACATCTAAAATCGATTTCGGTAGTATAATTAAATACTTCAAAAATTTTGCTGATAAAGGTGTTGAAATCTGTGTTAAAATATTCTTCCCAGAGAGTGGCGGCAGTCCCCAACTCTCTGACGCATGGCCAGTAAAATAGCACAGAAAAGGAGCGTGGCGATTTATGGAACTTTCTAATATTTTTGAATCTGAACACGAAGAAAATTGGAGAATTGTGTTCGCACAATATACGGAACTTTACCGCCAAAGTCCGTCCATAGATGTGGCCATGCACTTTGCGTTCTTTTGTTGGTATCTGCTCTGGCAGTGGGATGAAATTTCTTTTCCCGGCGAAACACTATCTCCCTACGAAAAAGGGACTGTGGACACTCGAAATGGGATTTCAAAGTCTAAGTTGCTTTTCGATTTGGATGTCACTACTAAACATCTATTGACTTCCCCAGACAATACCCCTGTAAAATATCTGATTGTTCTCTGTCTTATGAAAAAAATTTATCCCTATTTTTTCAAAGAGGACACTTTCTCTGAAGTCAAAAGACAAAAAGTGGTTGCTTCCATTAGTCAAAAGCCTTTGGATGATGTGGGAACTAAGGCGATATATAACTACTTGCGAACAAAAAACGCTACAAATATTCTTCCTGCCGAGAGAATCGCTGTTCGCACTATATTCCCACCCAATAGCCTGATCCAATCCTATTTTACTTGGCTTTTTGATTAAAATGTGCCTATCAACAGCACAGCCCTTTACTTTTTTCTTCATCCGTAAGTATCTGTTCACCTGTACGATTCAAGGGGGTATAAAAATGGACTGCCCCCCAGTCCACATACGAATCGGGCGGCAATTCTGCCGCCCGATTTTTGTTTCAAAGCCATCTGCAAAGGAGTAGGAATCCGCTGTCGGCAAAGTGGCAGACTGCTCCCCAGGTGTGGGATCAGGGGTGTTACAGGCATCCGCAGAGGCGCTTTCCGGCTGCACTGCCGGGGATTCATCAGACGCATCATCTTCCGGCACAGGGGCGTTTTCCGGCTCGTCAGGGCAGGGCAAGTCAGGGCATAAGGTATAGAGATTGCTGGTCTGTCCGCCGTTCTTACGCTCGTCAAACCGGGCCTGTTTGACGATATATCCCGCCTTCACCAGCTCATCCAGCGCCCGCTTTACGGTAGACACCCCATAGCCGCACTTGGCGGCTATGGTCTTAATAGAGGGGAAGCACTCGCCCTCTTTGTTGCAATGTAGAACCAGGACTTGCAGCACAAGCCGCGCTCTGGGCTTCAGTTCAGAAGAAAATGCCCGCTGCATATACTCAAACTTTGCCATATTCCAATCCTCCCAATCATGTCTTACTGTTACAGGCGTTTTTCTCCTGCAATATACTTCTCCACCAGCGGCCGGTAAATCTGTCCGTTGACCCGTTTTGCAAACAGGTCGTGGGATGCCGCCGCAATCTGCACATCTTCCCCAAAGAGTTCCATACAGTATTCCTGAATTTCCTGCGGTACACAGATCGCTACCGGGCGTACTTCCAACGAACCGCACTCGGACAACGCCTTGTGGAACACCGGAATCTCATAGGGTAGGACACTCCCGCACAGGAGCCGGTGATCCGCGTCACGGAAAATAGAGGTGGGCGTCTGCATCACGCCGCAGTCATAGATGATAAACTGATACTCCCTATCCGGCTCGTTGGTCAGGTAGCAGTCAATCCCATCAATGGTGTAATGCTCCCCATCCGGCGCCGCTTCGTAGATGTTCAGCAGGAGCTGCAGGTGGCGGTTCTGATTGACTTCGATATATGCCACCTCCGCACCTCTGGCCGCCAGCCAGGACGCCAGGTTAAAGGCCGTCACCGTCACACCGCTCCTACGCTGCGAACCGGCCACGGCAATACGGATATTTCGGGCGTTCCAGCGGTACGGAATAATCTCGTCCGGCTCCGGGGCTTTCTCGTGGCGGGAAACTGGCTGTTCATAGACGGGGGCCTTTACCATACCGTAGTATTTCTGGGGATTGAGATAGATGCGAGTATCCAGCTCTTGCACCAACTCCTGTGGGGCTTTTCCTGTCAGGAAGGACATATAGGGCAGATCCACCCGCAGCTTGTGATTC
>NZ_NFHA01000082.1:0-2196 GCF_002159225.1 Flavonifractor sp. An91
GAGAGGCCGCGGAATTAACAGGCGCCACGGCATCTACGGTCGCAAAATGGATCAGAACGAAAAAGCTAAAAGCTCTTTCACATGGTCCGGCATTTATCATCCCGAAGGTCAATCTGATCGACTTTATGGCCAGTGACGCATACTTGAACAAACGCTTGAAATCACAAAAATTCCACGAAAATATAGGAGGTTTTCTATCATGGAAAGCGGGAAAATAATTGTTGTAGCCAACCAGAAAGGTGGGGTAGCCAAGACCAGCACGGTCCGAAATCTGTCCTATGCGCTGGCCGAGATGGGCAAGAAGGTCTTGGTAGTTGACTTTGACCCCCAGTATAACCTCACCACCAGTTTCGGTGTCCTGCCGACCCAGGCGCCCTATAATACCGGGACTCTTATCACCAATCTGCTTCTGGACGAATCTCTGCCGGATACCAACGAGTTCATCCAGAAAATCGGATCTGTGGACTTGATCCCTTCCAGCCGATCTCTCACCGTTGCGGAGGCAAATCTGCTGATGACGCCGGACAGCAATGACTACCTGGCCGCTCTGCTGAACCCTCTGCGGCTGTCCTACGATTACATTATCGTGGACACCAACCCCTCTCTTGGCTCGTTGACCATCAACGCTTTAACGGCTGCCGACGAGGTAATCATCCCGATTGACCCGGAACTGTTCGCTCTGACCGGTTTGCAGGCGTTGGTGGACACCATCAAGAAAATCAAGCGGAAATTAAATCCCAGCATTGAGATCGGCGGTATCCTGTTCACCAAATGCAACAAGCGGACGAACCTGTATCGCCGTACATACGGTCAAGTCACAAAGGCGTTCCAATCGCTCCCCATCTTCAACTGTCAGATTCCCTACACGGTCAAGGTGGGGGACGCAAACAGCTACGGAATGAGCGTCATGGAACTGGAGCAGGCAAACCCCGCCTCTCTTGCCTATCTGGAACTTGCAAAGGAGGTGCTGGCAAATGCCTAAAATCAATCCGCGCATCAAGTCCATTGACGATCTTCTGGGCTTGGATGCCCCAGAGGAAAGACCTATTGAACCCACCCCTTCCGTATCCTTGCCAACCAAGAACACCATCATCACCCTTCCCCCGCAGGCCATTCGTGCTTTCCGAGGCCATCCGTTCCGACTGTATGAGGGCGACCGGCTCAATGATCTGGTAGAAAGCATTTCGGAACATGGGGTCCTGAATCCCGCCATCATCCGCAAGATCGAACGGGATGAAGATGGCTTTGAGTATGAAATGCTGGCCGGTCATAACCGGCAGAACGCCGCAGCCATTGCAAACCGTGAACTTCCCTGTATCGTCAAGGAAAATCTTTCCGATGAAGATGCCTGGATTTATGTGATCGAAACCAATGTCCTGCAACGCTCCTTCTCCGAAATGCTGCCCTCTGAAAAAGCGGCGGTGCTGGCTCTGCGCTATTCCAAGATGATCTGTCAGGGGCGCCGGAACGATATTATCGAGGAACTGAAAAGGCTGGAAAACCCTGATGAAATCAGGGAAAATCCCACAAGTGGCACTCAGTGCCACAGGACGAAAAGCCGGGATATTTTAGGTGCTGAATACGACTTAAAAGGCCGCGCCGTTGCGAACTATCTCCGCATCAATGAGTTGATTACTCCGCTGAAAAGGCGAATTGATGATGCCGAGTTCCCGATTGTGGTAGCTGTGCAGCTCTCTTATCTGACCGAACAGGAACAGCAGATGGTTGACGATGTGCTTTCGGGAAGCGAGTACAAGGTCAATGAGGGAAAGGTTGTCCTGCTGCGGGAATATACCGGAAAGCTGACCCCAGAGCGTACCGAACAGATTTTGTCCGGCGAGTTTAACCGGAAACCCAAAAAATCCACGGCTACGGCGTTCAAGGTCAAACCGGCGATTTACAAGAAATACTTTACCGCCAGCATCAGCCAGAAAGAGTTCGACAGCATTGTGGACGAGGCGCTTGCCCTCTACTTTGCTCAGAAAGGACAGGAATCCGAGCAAGAGGCCGGATAACCGGCCATAATCACCAATACAGGAAGGAGGTCAGATACCGTTGAGAAATGATGAACGCCTGCGGACGATATATGAAGTCATGGCTCCCTATATTGTCCGAAATGAACACAACTGGCGGGATTATCTGGCATTTGCATCGCAGTTCCATAAGCACAGTTTTGACAACATACTTCTTGTGTAC
>NZ_NFHA01000083.1:0-2191 GCF_002159225.1 Flavonifractor sp. An91
CACATCTGGGTACGGCAGTAACCGCCCTTTCCAAAGGTATCCTGTTAGAAGTAGAACGGAACATCAAGATTATCAATCGTGAAAGGATGGCACAACATGAGCAAACCGAATATCAATCTGAAATACAGGGAGCAGGACGGGATGATGCTTCCCGATCTGCAAATCTCCAACAGCAGCGAAGCAGATCAACCCCTGGGCAGGTACGGCCGGATGGCCCTGGAATACCTCAGAGAGAATCACCCGGAGCGATTTACGACTTTGAAAATGGATGGCAGTCTGATGGAGATCATGCACCGGGTACAGGACGAGGCGACCGAGAAGATCGAAGCCCTGACGCAGCAAATGCTCCAGCAGGAGCCGCTTCCGCAGACCGAGGACATCATGGAGCGGACGCGACACCTGAACAGTCTGAAACTGATGGCGGAGGAAACCGTACTCCAGAGCGTAGTCCTGATTCCCCGCTGACCGAAGAACAGCCAAATACAGAAGTGGCGCTGAGCGCCGCACCTGTGGGAGAGCCGTCTGAAAAGGACGGCTCTTTTTCTGTTCCTGCGGAACAACCGACACGCCATTTTACCGATGCAGAAGTCCGGCGCAATTATGAGTACATCCTGACCAGCACCAATCTATACCCCCCAGAGCTGCACAGCGCGGTTCGCAGCGTATTGTCAGAACCGCCGCTCAATCCTGACTGGTCAGACAAAGGGCGGCAGATTGCGGCTCTCTTTACTCCCTATGGCGACCGTGAATATCAGGGCGATCTTCTCTATCGTACCCGGCTGCATGGTGAAGATGGCATTTCATTTTTCTTTGATGAAGGCTATACCTACATTCCCTGGAACGGACTGGCGTTTTTACTGGACGCCATGATCGAGGACGGCGACTATCCCAATCCTGTCGCAGAGGAGCAGCCTGATCCCATCGGGGATTATAACATCCCTGATGAAGTTGATGAAATGGGCGGTCCTCACCGGCAAATGACCATCGGAGAAGCGGATTTCGATTATGTCCTGGATTCTGTTGCCTATGAAGCCGGAGAAACCGTAGTGGAACCGGTCAAGCCACCGGCGATTGTTCAAATGGAAAACGACACACCAGCAGCCGGTGACGAGCCTGCATCCGTTCCTGACGAGAATCCCCATGCTATTGTGGAGGCCCCCGAAACGGCTCTCCCCACAGATACAGCGGAGCAGCCTGCACCGCCGCCCGTCAAGGGAAACACGACGGCGCACAAGAATTTCCGCCGCTTTCAAGAGTTGTTCCCGGAGATTGTGTCCGGTCAATATGAGTATCTGCGGCTGGAGGCCGGAGAAGCCTACTACCCTCTGGTCATTCACCATAAATACGGTTCCCATTACTGCATGGAGCATTACTATATCCTCTCCCCCCAAGAAGCTGCCGACATGGACGATCTGGAGGACACGCAATACCGGCTGGAAAAAGAGTTGGAAGAACTGCGCCCCATTCGCGCCTTTGTGCGAATGGGCGATGGTACAGCAGCAGAGGCGCCCGCAGTTATGGATGAAGCCACCCCCACTGATCTGGCGCCCCTTCGTGAGCCGCCTGCGGCGCCGCAGGTCGCCGCACACAACTTCCGTTTTTCCGAGGACTATGACCTGTATCCAAGTGGGGCAAAGACCAAATATAAAAACAATGTCATGGCGATCAAGCTGCTCAAGCAGATTGAGCTGGAAAAGCGGACAGCGACACCAGAAGAACAAATCATCCTTGCCCGTTATGTCGGTTGGGGTGGGCTTGCCAACGCTTTCTCCAGTACGGCCTCTGGTTGGGAGAACGAATATCAGGAGTTGAAGTCCCTGCTGACTGATGTGGAATACAAGGCGGCCATGAACTCCACCATTACAGCCTACTACACCGAGCCTGACCTGATCCGGCACATTTACCGCGCTCTGGAACGGTTTGGCTTTGAAGGTGGTCCCGACAGAAAAATCCTGGACCCCGGTATGGGAACCGGCAACTTCTATTCTGTGCTGCCGGAGCAATTTCAAGGGAGCAAGTTGTTTGGCGTAGAGTTGGATTCCATTACCGGCAGAATCGCAAAGCAGCTCTACCCTGATGCGGATATTTCCATCATGGGATATGAAGCCACCAAATTTGAGGACAACAGCTTTGATGTGATTCTGGGCAATATCCCGTTCAACTCCGTGAAAATCTATGACCGGCGCTACAA
>NZ_NFHA01000084.1:0-1982 GCF_002159225.1 Flavonifractor sp. An91
GTACACAAGAAGTATGTTGTCAAAACTGTGCTTATGGAACTGCGATGCAAATGCCAGATAATCCCGCCAGTTGTGTTCATTTCGGACAATATAGGGAGCCATGACTTCATATATCGTCCTCAGGCGTTCATCATTTCTCAACGGTATCTGACCTCCTTCCTGTATTGGTGATTATGGCCGGTTATCCGGCCTCTTGCTCGGATTCCTGTTCTTTCTGAGCAAAGTAGAGGGCAAGTGCCTCGTCCACAATACTGTCGAACTCTTTCTGGCTGATGCTGACGGTAAAGTATTTCTTGTAAATCGCCGGTTTGACCTTGAACGCCGTAGCCGTGGATTTCTTGGGTTTCCGGTTAAATTCGCCGGACAAAATCTGTTCGGTACGCTCCGGGGTTAGCTTTCCGGTATATTCCCGCAGCAGGACAACCTTTCCCTCATTGACCTTGTACTCGCTTCCCGAAAGCACATCGTCAACCATCTGCTGTTCCTGTTCAGTCAGATAGGAAAGCTGCACGGCCGCCGCAATCGAAAATTCTCCATTGTCAATTCTGATTTTCAGGGCGTCCGACAGTTCGTTGATGCGGAGATAAGTTGCAACAGAACGACCTGTAAGGTCATATTCCGCTCCCAAAGCATCCCTGCTTTTTATCCTGTGGAAGTCACTTCCACCAGTCCTGTTTCCCTTGATTTCATCAGGGTTTTCCAGCCTTTTCAGTTCCTTAATAATATCGTTCCGGCGTCCCTGACAGACCATCTTGGAATAGCGCAGAGCCAGTACCGCTGCTTTTTCAGAGGGCAGCATTTCGGAGAAAGAGCGTTGCAGGACATTGGTTTCGATCACATAAATCCAAGCATCCTCATCGGAGAGATTTTCCTTGACGATACAGGGAAGTTCGCGGTTTGCAATAATAGCGGCTCTCTGCCGGTGTCTGCCTGCCAGCATCTCATATTCAAATCCATTCTCATCTGGCTCAATCTTTCTGACAAAAGCAGGCACCAAAACACCATGTTGTGAAACACTGTCCACCAAATCATCAAATCGTTCTCCACCGTATTCTCGGAATGGAGATCCTCGAAAACTGCGAATGATTTGTGGTGGAAGCATCTGTATTTCATTACTCGCATCACATACAGACTGATTCGACGCTTTAGACTCATTTTTTGAAGATGAAGTTTCAGTCACACCCAGAAGATCATCAATGGATCTGATACGAGGCTTAAGTGGAGGCATATTCCAACACCTCCTTTGCAAGTTCCAGATAGGCAAGAGAGGCTGGGTTGGCCTGCTCCAGCTCCATGACGCTCATTCCATAGCTGTTTGCGTCTCCCACTTTGACTGTATACGGAATCTGACAGTTGAAGATAGGGAGCGATTGAAACGCCTTTGCAACCTGACCGTATGTGCGACGGTATAGATTCGTCCGTTTGTTGCATTTGGTGAACAGGATACCTCCAATATCAATCCTGGGATTTAATTTCTGCTTAATTTTTTTGATGGTATCCATCAACGCCTGCAAACCAGTCAGCGCAAACAGTTCCGGATCAATCGGGATGATTACCTCGTCGGCGGCCGTTAAAGCATTTATTGTCAACGAACCCAGAGATGGATTTGTGTCTACGATTATGTAATCATAGGACATCCGCAGAGGTGCGAGCAGAGTAGCTAGGTACCCGTTGCTATCCGGCGTCATCAGCAGATTTGCCTCTGCAACGGTGAGATAGCGACTGGAAGGGATCAAGTCCACAGAGTCAATTTTTTGGATGAACTCGTTGGTATCCGGCAGAGATTCGTCCAGGAGCAGATTGGTGATAAGCGTCCCGGTATTATAGGGTGCCTGGGTCGGCAGGACACCGAAGCTGGTGGTAAGGTTATACTGGGGGTCAAAGTCAACTACCAAGACCTTCTTGCCCATCTCGGCCAGCGCATAGGACAGATTTCGGACCGTGCTGGTCTTGGCTACCCCACCTTTCTGGTTGGCTACAAC
>NZ_NFHA01000085.1:0-1791 GCF_002159225.1 Flavonifractor sp. An91
ACCATCTGCACCGGCACCGCCGCCAGCATGGCCGCAGTCCTGTTCCTGTCCGGCGACCGGCGGGACATGCTGCCCCACGCCAAAGTCATGATACACGACCCGCTGATTCCGGGCGGCGTAGGCGGCAGTGCGCTGAACGTAGACGCCATCGCCAAAAACCTCATGCAGACCCGCCGGACGGTTGCGGACATCATTTCGGCCCACACCGGCAAAAGCCTGGAGGAGGTACTGGACAAGACCGCCTCTGACAGCTACTTCGACGCCGAAGAGGCCGTGGAATGGGGCCTTGCCGACAGAGTCATACACCAGCTGTAAATCAGGAGGTACTATGTCAGAGAGAATTTTATACAAAGGCCCATGTATCAGCAACGATACCTGGGCCACGGGACTGAACAACAACGACTGCATCATCGGCCCCAGCGGCACCGGCAAGACCCGTGGCTATGTGCTCCCCAACATCCTTCAGTGCAGTGAGAGCGTCATCGTCACCAGCGTCAAGGACAGCCTGTGCAAAAAGACCGGCCGGGCCCTGCGAAAGAACGGCTATCAGGTCATTGAGATCAACTTCCAGGACTGCGCCGCTTCTTCCTATGGGTACAATCCGCTCATGTATGTACGCCGGGACCAAAAGCGGGGGTGCTGCCATGAGCAGGACATTCTTCAAATCGCCGCCGCCCTCTCTCCCGTCAAGACAAAGAACGACCCGTTTTGGGAGCAGGCCGCCCAGATGGCCCTTTCAGCCATGATTTCCTATGTGCTGGAGTATCTGCCACGCCAGGAGCATCATCTGGGCAGCGTGATCCGGCTCCTGCGGGAGATGGGGAGCGGCAGCTTTGACCGGCTGTTCGAGGAGGTCTGCACCTTTGCCCCCGACAGCTTCGCGGCGGCGCAGTATCAGATGCTCCGCAACATCCAGAAGTCCCCCAGGACCTATGCCAGCATCCAGGCGTTTCTGGCAGAAAAGCTGTCCCCCTTTGCCTTCCATGGGGCAGAGAAGCTGTTTACCAACTCCAGCCAAATCTATTTCCAGAGCCTTGGCGACCGCAAGACAGCCGTGTTCCTGACCATCAGCGACACAGACCGGTCCATGGACGCTCTGGCGACGCTGTTCTACACCCAGGCGCTTCAAAATCTCTGCCGCCATGCCGACCAGTGCCCGGGCGGCCGTCTGCGTGTCCCGGTCCGCCTTATCCTGGACGACTTCGCCGCCGGGGCCGCAGGGTGCATCGCTGACTTCGACCAGATCAGTTCCGTCATCCGCTCCCGGGAGATCAGCGTCAGCATCATCCTCCAGAGCCTTGC
This sequence comes from Flavonifractor sp. An91, assembly GCF_002159225.1. NCBI lineage: Bacteria > Bacillati > Bacillota > Clostridia > Eubacteriales > Oscillospiraceae > Flavonifractor > Flavonifractor sp. An91. The sequence continues at coordinate 1,303 of NZ_NFHA01000085.1, forward strand.
ACAGCTGGAGGCCGCATACGGGCATGACAAGGCCGTTACCATTCTGAGCAACTGCGACCACCTGCTCTACCTGGGCGGACAGGAGCTGGCGACGGCCCGGTACATCTCCGTCAAGGCCAACAAGTCTGTCCACACCATTCTGAACATGCCCTTAAACCATGCGTGGCTGTTTACACGGGGCGGCGCACCAAAGGAGGTGGAGAAATACCGCCTGGAGGACCATCCCCTGTATCACTTGGCACAGCCGTCGAAGCAGAAAACGGTATGCCGTGAGCAGGATGAGCACGAGGCATGAGGCATATTGCGATTTCCGCCATCATGTGGTATAGTCTAAATGTGCTCATTTATGAGGCTTTTTCCAGGACCACTATGTGACAATTAGTTGAAAAACGTCCCGCCTGTCGCAGCAATCCTGACGCACAGGTGGGCGGCATCACATAGTATTTTTAAGGGTCTTGGAGCAATCCGAGGCCCTTTTTTCGTACCCTT
>NZ_NFHA01000086.1:0-1565 GCF_002159225.1 Flavonifractor sp. An91
CCCAGGTCAAGCTGGATGTCCATAGGATTGATATGGTGGGGGCTGTCCGGGGCGATCTCAATGACCTGCCCGCCCAGCCGCCGCACCAGCGGCGCATATTCGCCCATCGGGTCCACCACAATGATCCGGTCCTTGGTCGCCAGGAATACATTGATAAGCTCACGCTTGGCGGCAAAGCTCTTGCCGGAGCCGGTGGAGCCCAGGTACATCCCGTTGGCTGATTTCAGTTTCTTCCGGTCCGCCATGATGACATTGTGGGAAAGGGCATTCATGCCGTAGTAGAGGGCCTGCCCGCCCATGCGGAGCTCCCGGGTCATAAAGGGCACAAAAATGGCGGTGGAGCTGGTGGTCATGCCCCGCTGGATCTCCACCTCGTTGTAGCCCAGCACCAGAGAGGACACAAAGCCCTGCTCCTGCTGCCAGTCCAGCCGCTTGATGGCGCAGTTGTATTTCTGCGCGATGCCGTTCACCGTGAACACATCGTTTTCCAACCGCTGGAGGGTGGGAGCCATGTTCACCACCGTAAAGGTCAGCAAAAACATTCGCTCGTTCCGGGACTGGAGGTCGGCCAGCAGGTCCGCCGCGTCTTTGGAGAAGGTAATGAGGTCAGGCGGGAGAATGTCGGGATCATACCCGGCCCGGATCGCCTTTTTCTGCTCCTCCACCTTCATCTTGTCGATGTCGGACACCTTGCCCTTGATGGTCTTGATGGCCTTGAGCTGGTCCACCGTCTGAATGTGCATGGTGACGGTCAGCTCCGCGTCCAGCTCCAGGATTTCCCGCAGCAGCTTGTCCGAGAGCTCCGAGGCCAGGATTTGCAGGTAGGACACCGCCCCGTGGTAGGGCCCCACCTTGAAGGTGCGGACACGGGAGAAGTCAAACCCGGCGCTGGGGGCAACGGCGTCCTTGGTGCCCATGCCCGTGCGGGAGATGTCCTTCCAGGAGAACCGGAAAGGCTCACGGCTGCCGGGGTGGGTCTGACTGTAAAGCACCCCCAGCCGCTCCTGTCCGTCCAGAGGGTGGGACTGGACGCCCAGCCGGTGCAGGTTGCCTACCACATCGGCCTCCACCCGCTCCAGCCGGGGCCGGGCCTCGCCCAGCGTCCCGGCGGGGACGCCGAAGGTGATGTACTTGGCCCGGTCAATGCCGTTGTTGCTCTTGGCAATCTGCCCTTTGAGCATGGACACGAACTCGCCCCGGATGCTGTCAAACTCGTCCGCCTGCATGGGGATATTCACTTTGTACCGGCTGGCGGCATGGGAACGGCGGTTGACGAAGGAGAGCTGGAACGGCAGGGCGCTGTCAAAGTAGTTGAGAAAGGCGCTCCAGCCGTTGAAGATGGCCGACTGGTCCTCCGTGGAAGCCACCGAGTAGTTGATGTCCTCATATTCCACGGTCTTGGTGAACAGGCCGCCGGGGAGCTGACACACCCCGTCCGGGTACATCGCCACATAGGGGATCGTCTGCTGGGCGGACACCATGCCCCGGCCCCGGCGGTCAGCCCTTGCGGGCCTTTTTCTTTGCGTGCTTGTGCTTTGCAATCGCATCCTCCTTTTTTGCAGCGC
>NZ_NFHA01000087.1:0-1545 GCF_002159225.1 Flavonifractor sp. An91
CGCCTACCCCTACACCTGCCTTTGATTTTACCCAGCCCGCCCCCAAGACCGATCCGGTGGACATGGACTACTTCTCCGACGCCCTGTTCATCGGCGACTCCCGCACCCATGGGCTGGAGCTGTACAGCGGCGTCAAGGGCGCCACCTTCTACGTCTACACCGGACTGAGTATTTTCGGGGTGAACAATCCCGGCCTGGTGACGGTGGACGGACAGGACTATTCCATTGTGGAAGCCCTGGAGAAGGGTCCCCGGTTCGGCAAGGTCTACATAGCCTTCGGTATGAATGAGCTGGGTTATTACAATGAGGAAAACTATTTGCGCACCTTCGGCGTCTTTATAGAGGAGGTAAAGGCCCTTCAGCCCAATGCCGTGGTCTATCTGCAAAATCTGGCCCCGGTAGACGAGGCCAAATGCAAGGTCTACGGCCAGGCCTCCTGCGTCACCAATTCCCGGATAGAGACCTTTAATCAGCTGTTTGCCCAGCTGGCCCGGGAGCATCAGGTGGTGCTGGTGGACGTGTACAGCGCCCTCACCGCCGACGGCCCCCTGCCGGACGACGCCACGTCGGACGGCATCCACTTCAAGCGTCCCTGGTATGAAACATGGCTGACCTGTCTGATGGAACACACCGTGGACCCGGCGATCTACCAGGCCGGACAGACCCATGCGGATGATATGGAAGGAGATAAAAAACCATGAAGAACCTGTTGACCCGACTGCTGCCCGGCGTGCTTGCCCTGTGCCTGACCCTTTCCGCCTGCGGAGGCGGTGGAAGCGCCAAGAGCTATGACCCTGCCGCCACCGCCAAGGCTCTGCTGGAGTCCGACGCCTTCAGCGACACCCTGGACACCCTGGACAAGGACACCGCCGCCACCATGTACGGCATTGACGCCTCCACCATCACCGACTGTGTGGTGTACACCTCCCTGTCCATGGGCGCGGAGGAGATCGCCGTGCTCACCCTCACTGACGAGGCAGCCGCCAAGACCGCCAAGGAGGCCCTGGATAAGCGGGTCAGCGATCAGATCACCGCCCTGGAGAGCTATATGCCCGGAGAGGTGGACAAGCTCAACCACGCCATCGTGGAGCAGACCGGCAACACCGCCCTGCTGGTGGTGGCCGCCGACGCTGACGCCGCTCGCAGCGTGCTGGACAGCCTGAACTGAGTCCCACCCAAAAACGCCGGGGATACCCCGGCGTTTTTTCTCAAAAAATAAACTGGCTTTCCCTCAACTTTTCACTGGCCCCTGCCGTCTAACAGATGCAAACACAAGACCCCCGGCCGGGTCCAGTTTATACAGATCGAGGTGTCTTCATTGTCCCAGTCCTATCATCCCAAACGCATGAAAAACAAGAGAAACGGCCCCGGCGCCACCCTGCCCCTGCTCATTGCCGCCGCAGCAGTATGCGTCTGTCTGCTGCTCATCCCCTCCGCGGGCAAGAGCGCTCCCCCCGCCGCCGAGGTTTCCCCCTCCGTGCAGCCCGAGGTCACCCCCTCCGCACCGGTGACCGAGCCCTCCGCCGCCCCGTCGGAGTCTCCGGC
>NZ_NFHA01000088.1:0-1523 GCF_002159225.1 Flavonifractor sp. An91
TACTGATCTGTTCCTCCTTTTGCGGTATTGAGTTCACCTACCAATGACACCTTTATTGTATCATCGGACAGAACAAAACTCCAGGTAAATCCGCGTCAGAATTGTTAACTTTCTGCGTCTATCCGGTGAAGATCGACACCATAGCCTGCTACTCCGCAAAAGTGGAGCAGGTGATTTTCAAATAACGAAGAATGTGGGCTTTGGGGATGCGGTAAGCCCGTCCAATTTTCAGGTACTCAATTTTCCCATCTTTCAGTAACTTGTACCCGGTTTTTGTACTGACGCCAAGCGCCTCACACATTTGACCAATGTCCATCACATCCGGGTAGTCTTTTAACATCAATCGGTAGGCATCTCTGGGAGAGAGTAGGCCGCCGTCATTTTCATACATTGTGAGTCCTCCTTTCGTTGGGGTATCCTATGCCGATGCTGATTGCCAGGGCTGCATCTACCTCCAGCATTTTTTCTGTGCTGATACGCCCAATGTAACCACGGAGCCGCTTCCGGTCTATTGTCCGCAGTTGTTCCAACAGAAGCAGAGAGGTAGGCGCAAGCCCCGGCACATTCTCAAGTAGGATATGGGTAGGCAGACTGTTCTTCGCTTTTCTGCTGGTGATGGCTGCTGCAACAACGGTAGGACTAAAGTGATTCCCCACATCATTTTGGATAACAAGGACAGGGCGAATGCCGCCTTGCTCGGAGCCGACCACCGGGTTCAGGTCTGCATAGAACAGATCGCCACGCCGGATAGCCTTTCGCATAAACTGACCTCCTGAATATTAAGTAAGCCGGAAAACGGGGCAGGCCATAAGACCTGCCCCATTTCCGGCGAAATACAAAATCCGATTTGTTTTCTTGTTATGTGCCATTTGTCCTTGACACCCCGCACATATTGGGAAGTCATCAGTGACCGGCAGCGAACCGGCCCACGGGAATCTCACCCCTCCGAGGATCTCTCCGAGCTGCCCCCATTGCGTGATCCTGCAACCAGATGGTTTCCAAATGTTATGGACTACTCTGATCTTAAGCAGGGCTGTGGCTGGACAGGAGTACCATTATGCCCCTTTCCGGTCATGGCCGCGCCGGGTGCTGCCCGGTTTTTACAGGCTGCCGTTACTCGCTCATACAGGACAGGATTGTATGCAAGACCAATTATGATAATCAGGTGGGATCTGCTCATCATGTCCGTATATCATGGCGCGGCCCCTGAATCGGCTTTTGCTCATCGCACTGAAAAGGGGGATGTTACTGATGAATGAGTATGCGGTTGTCAAGGTACAGGTGAAAGAAGAACACTCGAAAGAATGCCTTTCACCTATCGTCCTGAAACCGCAGGGGTGTCAACCCTGTGCTGCAAAATATTTTTTAAGTTTGGCAATCGCCAGGTTTATGGACTTGGCAACAGCTTGATGGCTTGTCCCTTCCATGCGACCAATTTGCCGGGTAGAGAGTCCCTGAAAAACATGAAGCCGGAATCGCCGTTTCTGAACCTCGGTCAAAGCGCCCACTGTAAAAAGCTGCTC
>NZ_NFHA01000089.1:0-1364 GCF_002159225.1 Flavonifractor sp. An91
GGGACCCCCATCTCCAACTCCATGACGGAACTCTACACCATGCAGCGGTATCTGCAATATGACAGGCTCCAGGAGCTGGACATGACCCACTTCGACAGCTGGGCTTCCAGGTTTGGAGAGACCGTGACGGCCCTGGAACTTGCCCCGGAGGGGACCGGCTACCGGGCCCGCACCCGCTTCTCCAAATTCTTCAACCTCCCGGAGCTGATGAGTCTCTTCAAAGAGGTAGCGGACATCCAGACAGCAGATCAGCTCCATCTTCCCGTGCCGGAGGTGGAGTACCACAATATCGTCTGCCAGCCCACCGAATTTCAGAAGCAGATGGTCCAGGAACTGTCCAAGCGGGCGAGTAAGGTACACAGCGGTAGTGTAAAACCCCAGGAGGACAACATGCTCAAAATCACCTCGGATGGCCGCAAGCTGGGACTGGACCAGCGCATTCTCAACCCTCTGCTCCCGGACGACCCCGGAAGCAAGGTCAATCAGTGCGCCGGCAACATCCTGCGCATCTGGAGAGAGGGAGCGGCAGACAAGCTGACCCAGCTGGTATTCTGCGACATCTCCACGCCCCAGGGCGCTTCCGGGCAATTCACTGTCTATGACGACCTGCGGCACAAGCTTGTCCGAGGCGGCATCCCGGAGGAGCAGGTCGCCTTCATCCATGAGGCCGGCACCGAGGCGAAGAAGAAAGAGCTGTTCGCCAAGGTCCGCTCCGGCCAGGTGCGCGTCCTGATGGGAAGTACACAGAAGATGGGGGCGGGCACCAATGTCCAGGACCGTCTCATCGCCATGCACGACCTGGACTGCCCCTGGCGGCCCCGGGACCTGACCCAGCGCAAAGGCCGCATCGAGCGCCAGGGAAACTGCAACCCTCTCGTCCATGTGTACCGCTATGTCACCGAGGGCACCTTCGACGCCTATCTGTGGCAGACCGTGGAGAAGAAACAGCAGTTCATCAGCCAAATCATGACCTCCAAATCCCCGGCCCGTTCCTGCGAGGATGTGGACGCGACGGCGCTGTCCTTTGCCGAGATCAAGGCCCTGTGCGCCGGCGACCCCCGCATCAAGGAGCGCATGGAGCTGGATGTGGACGTGACCCGGCTGAAGCTGTTGAAATCGGACTACATGAGCAAGCACTACCGCATGGAGGACAACCTGCTCAACCGCTATCCCAAACGGCTGCGGGAGAACCGGGAACTGAAGAAGGCACTGGAAGCCGACCTTGCCCTGGCAGAACAGCACCCACATCCGAAAGATGGCTTTGCCGGCATGACCATTGGGAACTGGGCCTACCAGGACCGCACATCGGCCGGCGAGGCTCTTCTGGCGTTGTGCAGCGAGGTCAAGGGCGACAATATGCTGGA
>NZ_NFHA01000009.1:0-95838 GCF_002159225.1 Flavonifractor sp. An91
GGCAGCGACAAAGCCTTTAATTTCTGCTACCGGGGCGAGGGGCGCGGGAATGGCGGCCCACAGGCCCTGTTCTACCGCGGCATAGCCGGTGGCGCCGTAGACCGGCAGCTCCAGCCCGCCGGTCAGCTTGGGGACGCTCCGGTCCAGGGTATGGTCCTCATCCCACACAGGTACGGTTGGGGTGGGGGTCGGTGTAGGCTCCGCGCTGGGGGTGGGAGAAGGCTCCGGAGTGGTGGTGGGGATGGGAGTCTGCGTGGGGGAAGGCGAGGGCGGCGTTGGAGAGGGCTCCGGCTGTGGGGCGGCGCAGGCGGCCAGACCGGCCAGCAGGGCCAGGGCGCACAGCAGAGCGGCGGCGCGTCTCATCATACCCATTCTCCTTTATTGTTCCAGCATCTCAACCACACGGCTGAGCACAGTGGCGGCCTCGGCCCGGGTGGAGGTGGCCAACGGCATCAGAGCATTGCCGCTGCCGCCCTGGAACAGCCCGGCGGCAGAGGTGCGGGCGGCGGCTTCCAGGGCCCAGAAGGCAATGTCGCCGTCATCGGCAAAGCCCAGGCCGTTTTCGTCGGGCAGGTCCAGGCAGCGGTCGATGATGGTCATCATCTCCTGCCGGGTAATGGGTCGATCAGGAGCAAAGATGTTTTCATCGGAGCCAGCCACCAGACCCAGTCGGACGGCCTGATGGATGTAGTCGGCGGCCCAGGTGTTTTCCACATCGGCAAAGAGGGGTTCCTCCACACCTTTGGGTGCCTGAGGCAGAGCATTCTTCTGCGCCAGGGCAGTGTACAGCATAGCGGTAAATTCCGCAATTTTTTCAACTGGTGGGAAAAAGGATGGAAAAACTCCGCCGGATATGATATGATAAAAACTAACCGCCCTGACGCAGTATACCGCGTACAGGGGCGATGTACCGGGGACGAACTCATTTTCAAACGGGTTTCGATTCCCAAAAATCGTGAATGGAGGAAGTCGTTTTGAGCTATTTGATGGCCATCCTCATGGGGATCATCCAGGGTGTGGCGGAGTTTCTGCCCATCTCCAGCTCCGGCCACCTGGCCCTATTCCAGCAGTTCTTCGGTATGGAGAACGTAGAAGAGAAGTACATGATGTTTACGGTGATGCTCCACTTCGGTACCCTGCTCTCGGTGCTGGTGGTCTATTGGAAGGATGTGGCGGAGATGATCCGGGAATTCTTCCTGGGTATTGCCGCCCTGGCAGGGAAGGACACCGGTACACCTCCACCCCCTGCCCGGCGGATGGTAATGCTCATCATCATCGCCACTCTGCCCCTGTTTATAATGGTGCTGCTCCAGGATGCGGTAAACGCTCTGTTTGCCAGTTCCATTATGGTGTCCATTGCGCTGCTGGCCACCGGCTTTATCCTTTTTTTCTCTGACCGGCTGGCCCATGGTCGCAAGACCGCCAAGAACGCCACCGTGGTGGACGCTCTCATCGTGGGCTGCAGCCAGGCGCTGGCGGTGATCCCCGGCCTGTCCCGCTCCGGTACCACCATCTCCGTGGGTATGCTGCGGGGCTTTGACCGGGCCTTTGCCGTCCGCTTCTCCTTTCTGATGTCCCTGCCCGCCATTGTGGGCGCCAATATCCTGGAGCTGAAGGACGCGGCGGAGAGCGGCTTTGTAACCTCTGAACTGCCCATGTACCTGGTGGGTGTGGCGGTGGCTGCCGTGGTAGGCTATTTCGCCATTCGGTTGGTCAAGAGCCTGTCCGACAAGGGCAAGTTCGGCAAGTTCGCCTACTACTGCTGGGCGGTGGGCCTGGGCAGCCTGATTGCCGGAATTGTAAAGACTGTGGTGCTGAAATAAGCACTGCCGCTGTAAAGCGGAAAACCCGACCCTGAAAGGATCTGATACCATGGCCACAGCAAAAAAGAAAAGCACGGGAGGAAAGCGTACCACTGCAAACCGGTCTACCTCTTCCCGTACAACTGCTAGCCGGAAAAAAGCCGCCTCCCGTCCGGTGCGCCGGGAGGTGGGGGCTGTGGTGTGTCTGCTGCTGGCCATTTTTGCCGCCTTGGGCTACTTCCACATCCAGGCCATCTTTATCGACTTCTTCTGCGGACTGGTCAAGGGCCTCATCGGCTACGGCTATCTGCTGCTGCCTCCCATGCTGTTGGTGGCCAGCGGTATTCTGGCCTTCCATCGGGGCCGCCCGGTGCGGCTTCGGGTGTGGTGCGCTCTGCTGCTGCCGGTGCTGGCAGGCGGCTTCTTCCACCTGCTGCTGGCCCAGGCTGCCTATGCCTGGGATATGAAGCTGCCGGAACTGCTCTGGAAACAGGGCGAGGCTTTGGCCAGCGGCGGTGTGATCAGCGGTGTGATTGCACTGGGTCTCACGGCTGTGTTCAGCAAGATCGGCGCCGGTATCATTTTTGTGCTGCTGGCTGTGATCCTGGTTATGGTGTGCTTCCATATTTCTCCCACCGATGTGGTGGACAGGCTTCGCAGCCGTCCGGAGTACGAGGAGGAGGAGATCCCCGAGCCCCGTCCCCGCCGGAAGAAAGCCGAGCGTGAGCCGGAACCTGTCCGGGAGGGCCGCAGACAGCAGCCCCAGATCGACATCCCGGTGGACGACGGTCCCCTGGTGGGCAAGAAGCGGGAGCCCAAGCCCATTGAGAAGAAGGAGCGCTTCTTCAACCGCAAGCCTTCGGTGCCCACCCCCGACCAGGTGCTGACCGGCACTACCCAGGCCCAGACGGAGGCGCCGGAGGAGGAGGCCCTGCCCTTTGCCGCTCCGGCGGAGATCCGGCATGAAGCCGTCCAGCCCCAGCCTGTGGTCCAGCCGGAGCCGGAACCCATTCCGGAGACTCAGCCTGTGCCTGAGATCGTGCGGGAGCCCGCCGTGCCCCCCACCTCCGCCAAGGCCCGCCAGAAGGAGGAGACCGCCCAGGTTGTCGCCGAGGTGGCCCAGGACATTGCCCGAAGCCTGGAGGAAGAGCCTGTGGCTTACCAGTATCCCCCTGTCTCGCTGTTGACGGAAGGGGAGGGGGTATCCAGCTCCGATGTGGCGGGGGAGCTGCGGGTCAATCAGGCCCGTCTGTCTGATACCATCCGCTCCTTCGGCATCGACGCCAGCATCTCCAACGTGACCCGGGGCCCCTCGGTGACCCGGTATGAGCTGGAGCTGGACCAGGGCGTGCGGCTCAACAAGCTGACCAACCTGGCCGACGATATCGCTCTGGCTCTGGGCGCCACCGGCGTGCGTATCGCCCCCATCCCCAACCAAATCTCCATGGTGGGCATCGAGGTACCCAACCGCTTGGTGTCCCCGGTGTACATCCATGACGTCATCGACTCCCGGGAATTCCGGGACAACCCCTCAAAGGTATCCTTTGCCGTGGGCAAGGACATCGGCGGCAACAATATTGTGGGCAACATCGCCAAGCTGCCCCACCTGCTGATCGCCGGTACCACCGGCTCCGGTAAGTCGGTGTGTACCAACTCCCTCATCATCTCTCTGCTGTACAAGGCTACGCCGGAGGAGGTCCGCCTCATCATGGTGGACCCAAAGATGGTGGAGCTGGGCATCTACAACGGCATTCCTCATCTGCTCATCCCGGTGGTTACCGACCCCAAGAAGGCCGCCGGCGCCCTCCAATGGGCGGTGGTGGAGATGATGAAGCGATACCGGGCGTTCTCCGAGATCGGCGTCCGGGACCTGGCCTCCTACAATGCCCACGCCGCCAAGACCGACGACATGGAGAAGATGCCCCAGATCGTGGTGGTCATCGACGAGCTGGCCGACCTGATGCTGGTGGCTGCCAAGGAGGTGGAGGAATCCATCTGCCGGGTGGCCCAGATGGGCCGTGCTGCCGGTATGCACCTCATCATCGCCACCCAGCGGCCCTCTGCCGACGTGATCACCGGCCTGATGAAGGCCAACATCCCCAGCCGTATCGCCTTCGCCGTGGCCTCCTCTCTGGAGTCCCGTATTATTCTTGATACCACCGGCGCGGAAAAGCTGGTGGGCCGGGGCGATATGCTGTATTTCCCCCTGGGTTCCGGCAAGCCCCAGCGTGTTCAGGGCTGCCTGATCTCCGATGAGGAGGTGGCCGCCGTGGTGGGCTTCATCAAGCAGAACAGCGGCGGGGCCGAGTACGATCAGGAGATCATGCACGACATCGAAAAGCACGCCGCCGAGAAGGAAAAGGGCTCCAAGGGCGTGGGCGGCTCCGAACCCGAGGATGTGGGAGACGACTACGACGAGCTGCTGCCTGCCGCCATCGAAGTGGTGGTGGAGACCGGTATGGCCTCGGTGTCCATGCTCCAGCGGCGGCTCAAGCTGGGCTATTCCCGTGCCGCCCGTCTGGTGGACCAGATGGAGGAGAAGGGGGTCGTTGGACCCTTTGAGGGCTCCAAGCCCCGGCAGGTACTCATCAGCAAGGAACAGTGGCAGGAGATGCAGTTCAAGCAGAATATGGCTGGCGGCGCGCCGGAGCCGGTGCCCGATGAGCTGGAGTTTGAGGGGGACGCCATTCCCCAGAGCCGGGATATGCCCCCCTTTGATATGGAGTGATGGGAATGGAGCAGTTTGTAATCCGTCCCGCCAACGAGGGGGCCGGTGAGGCCATCCACGCCGGACTGCGGGCCTATAACCGGAAGTTTGTGCCGGATACGGCGGATCTGTCCCTGGTGGTTATCGACCAGGCCAGGCGGATCATCGGCGGCTGCGATGCCTTCCGGATGGGGGAGCTGGCCATGCTGGATGTGCTGTGGGTGGCAGAGGACCACCGAGGCGCCGGTCTGGGCGCCTGCATCCTGGAGCAGCAGGAGGAGAACGCAGCCCGGCAGGGCGCCAAGCGGCTGGAGCTGAATACCTTCGGCTTTCAGGCCCCCCGCTTCTATGAGAAGATGGGCTACCACCGCTTCGGTGCGGTAGAGCAGGGGACCGGCAGCTACGGCCACTATTTCTATGTCAAAGAGCTGTAATCAAATCAAACAAGAGGAGCGCAGTCGCCGGACTGCGCTCCTCCTATCTTTATGAGACTGCCCAAAACCTGTATGGCCCAGATTTCGGAGGGAAAGATAGTGTGAAAGACTGCCCCGCAGGGCGATTCGAAGCGCAACCGCCACAAGGTGGCGGCACTTAGCGCGGAGATAAACCGTCAGGGTTGTCTTTCGCGTCTGATCAAAAAGATAACATACAAGAGGAGCGCAGCCCGACAGCTGCGCTCCTCTTGTATGTATGGGTAAGGGTTTGTGGGAGATCAGAAGTTGACTTCTTCACCGTAGTAGATGCAGGTGAAGAGCTTGGCCATGGTCTCGGGATCGATGGGACGGGGGTTGGAGCCGGTGCAGGCGTCGCCCACCGCGTTGGTGGCGATGGCGGTCAGCTTCTCCTTGAACTCGTCCTCGATGATGCCGAAGTCCTTCAGGGTGTTGGGGATGCCCATGGCGTCGTTCATGGAGCGGATCTTGGCACGCAGGCCCTCCACGCACTCCTCCACGGTGCCGGTGATGCCCATGGTCTTCGCGATGTCAGCATAGCGCTCCGCCACGCCGGGCGCTTTCGCGTTGTAGGCGATGACGTAGGGCAGGTACATGGCGTTGGCCAGGCCATGGGTGATGTGGCCGGTGGAGAAGGCGGCGCCGGTCTTGTGGGCCATGGAGTGAACGATGCCCAGCAGAGCGTTGGAGAAAGCCATACCGGCCAGGCACTGACCGTAGTGCATCTCCTCACGGCAAGTCATGTCGCCGTTGTAGGACTTGATGAGATCATGGTTCACAATGTCAATGGCCTTCAGGGCCAGAGGATCGGTAAAGACGGTGTGCAGGGTGGACACATAGGCCTCGATGGCGTGAGTCAGAGCGTCCATGCCGGTGTGAGCCACCAGCTTGGGGGGCATGGTTTCGGCCAGAGCGGGGTCGATGATGGCCACGTCGGGGGTGATGTTGAAGTCGGCCAGAGGATACTTGATGCCCTTCTGATAGTCGGTGATGACGGAGAAGGCGGTGACCTCGGTGGCAGTGCCGGAGGTAGAGGGGATGGCGCAGAACTTGGCTTTCTGACGCAGCTCGGGGAAGGAGAAGGGGGTGATCAGATCCTCAAAGGTGGTCTCGGGGTATTCATAGAAGGCCCACATTGCCTTGGCGGCGTCGATGGGGGAGCCGCCGCCCATGGAGATGATCCAGTCGGGCTGGAATTCCCGCATCACGGCAGCGCCGCTCATGACGGTCTCCACAGAGGGATCGGGCTCCACGTTCTCGATGAGCTTGGTCTCAATACCGGCTTCCTTCAGATAGGCAACCGCCTTGTCCACAAAGCCGAAGCGCTTCATGGAGCCGCCGCCCAGCACCAGTACCGCGCGGGTGCCCTTCAGATTCTTCAGATTTTCCAGGGCGTTGGGGCCGTAATAGATGTCTCTGGGAAGGGTAAAACGGGACATGGTAAATACCTCCGTATGTCTCATTAAATTTTAATCGTTAAATGTTTAACGATCTTACGGCCCCTATTATGGCACATTGTTAATTCTTTGTCAATCCATGAAGAAGAAACTATTCGTTCCAAACTTTTGGTTCTACCAATTTCCGCAAAAAAGCCACAGCAGGCATACAACTGTACGCCTGCTGTGGCTTTTATCATAGAACCAAGGTGCCGTTTTCGGCCTCCAGAAGAAGGAGAATGTGCTGCTGCTTGCCGGTTTGGGCGTTGACGTAGATGAGAACATGGGTGCCGTCCTGGGCCTGGCACTTGAATTCGTGGCATAATACCTCGTATTCGCCGCCGGTGGGGATGAGAGCCAACTGGTGGGAGAGAACGGTGAGGGAGTCGTCCACCAGGGCCTGGGCGGTCTGGGCGTCCACGGCGGGGGAGGACAGGTCCCGGCTGCCGTGGTGGGTCAGGTAGCCCGCCGCCTCAAAGCCCACCACCTCGCCGGTGTCCAGGGCCACCGACACCTTCACCAGATCGGGGTAGCAGTAGACGCCGTTCTCCACCGGGGCAAAGTTGATTGCCAGCACTCCGTCCTGCTCTATGAAATAGCTGGGGGCCATATTGGCGTAGCCTTTTTCCGCCAGGAAGGCGGCGGCTTTTTCACAGCCCTCCGTCCGGCTGAGCACCGGCTCTCCGGCGGTACGGGAGGAGAATACCTCCAGGATCTGTCCGCCCTGACAGGTGACCTGGATATAGAGCTGTCCGCCGTCCACCATGGCGGTAAAGCCGTAGGAGGGCAGATTGCCCTCGGACTTGGCGGTGAGAGTGAATACCTCAGGCCGCAGGTCCAGGAAAGCCGCCGCCGCTTCGCGGGCCTGCTCCTCAGTGACCTGGGGCAGGCCCTCCAGCATCCGGGGGGTGCGGCCGTCCAGGTGCTGGGAGAAGGGGCCGTCGTAGATCAGGGTGGGTACCTCGGGGAAGTCGGACTCCACGCTTTGGAAGGCGGAGCCGCCGTTGACCTGACCGCTGCCGTCCTCGGCCGCCAGCCGCTCCCGGGCCTCCGCCAGATCCTCCGGCCGGATAGCCCCGGCGCTCAGCTGAGCCTGGAGGGTCTCCAGGGTGAGGGAGAGTTCGCCGGCCGCCTCGGACAGCTGGAACAGGGCGTCCCGGTGCTCGTCGGTGCATACCAGCTCCGCTGAGGTCCCCTGGGCCAGGGCCATGGCGTAATCACCCGCCCGGGCCAGGAAGGCGGCAGTCTGCTCCAGCTCCACATTGCCGTAGGGCAGCTCGCCCAGAGCAGCCTGGGCGGCCTGAGCCTTGGAGTAGGCCTGGGCGCACAGGGAGGCGAACAGGGCGGGGGAGGTGGCGTGGCTCATTTTGGTCAATGCCACCTCCAGTTCTCCCGTGGCGGTGGTCAGCTCGGCGAAGGCATGGCGGTAGCCGTTGTCCAGCAGCCGCCGGTACTGAGCGGCCCGGACATGGCCCTGAACGGCAAAGCCGGCGGTAATGACAAAGGCCGCCGCCAGAAAGCTGACAGCCAGCACCCGAATCTTTTGTTTTGACATAAAAACGCCCCCTTTTCCTCTAGTATGGGGAAAAGGGGGCATACTATGTGACACTTATTTTGCCAGCTGAGCCATACCCAGCTTGATGCGGCGGAGGGTTTCCTCCTTGCCCAGAATGTGGCACAGCTCCACCGCGCCGCCGGGGGTGACCGCCTTACCAGACAGGGCGGTACGCACCGGCCACATGATGCGGCCGTTCTTCAGCTCCAGCTTCTGAGCCAGGCCGATGAGGGCGTCGTGGATGGCGTCGTAGGTCCACTCGGGCAGATTCTCCAGCACGGGCAGCACCTGCTCCAGGGCCTCCAGGGAGTTCTCCTCGTTGGTCTTCATCTTCTTGTGGCAGTAAAGCTCATTGGAGTACTCGGGCAGGGCGTCGAAGAAGTCCACCTGAGGAGCGATGTCCAGCCAGGTGTCGCACCGGGGCTGCACCAGGGGAGCGATGAGCTTCAGGTCAATGCCCTCGGTCTTGACGGCTTCCTTCAGGTAGGGCTCGGCGCCCTCATAGAAGGCCTCGGGGGAGAGGGCGCGGAGATAGTTGGCGTTGAAGTATTTCAGCTTTTCGATGTCAAAGATGGCGGGGGACTTGGAGATACCGCCGATGTCGAACACATCAGCCAACTCGCTGAGGGTGAAGAACTCCCGCTCAGCGTACTCGCCCTTGGGGGACCAACCCAGCAGGGTGACGTAGTTTACGACCGCCTCGGACAGGTAGCCCATGGCGATGAGGTCCTCGTAGGAGGGGTCACCCTTGCGCTTGCTCATCTTGTTGTGCTGGTCACGCATAACGGGGGAGCAGTGGATATAGGTGGGCACCTCCCAGCCGAAGCCCTCGTACAGCAGGTTGTACTTGGGGGCGGAGGACAGGTACTCGGAGCCGCGGACCACATGGGTGATGCCCATGAGATGGTCGTCGATGACGTTGGCGAAGTTATAGGTGGGCAGACCGTCCCGCTTCATGAGCACCTGGTCGTCCAGGGTCTTGTTCTCCACGGTAATATCGCCGAACACAGCGTCGGAGAAGGTGGTGGTGCCCTCAGCAGGGATGCGCTGGCGGATGACGTAGGGCTCGCCGGCGGCCACCCGGGCCTTGGCAACCTCCGGGTCCAGATCCCGGCAGGGATCAGCGGCCCGGTCAAAATCGCCGGAGTCCTCCTCGGATTCGGTCTTTTCACAGAAGCAGTAGTAGGCGTGACCCTTCTCCACCAGCAGCTCGGCAAACTTGCCGTACAGGTCCCGGCGCTGGGTCTGGATGTAGGGGCCCACAGGGCCGCCCAGATCGGGACCCTCGTCCCAGGTCAGGCCGCACTTGCGCAGGGTGTTGTAGATGACGTCGGTGGCGCCCTCCACCAGACGGCCCTGGTCGGTGTCCTCGATGCGGAGAATGAATTTACCGCCGTTGTGACGGGCGATGAGCCAGGTGTACAGGGCGGTACGCAGGTTGCCGACGTGCATATAGCCCGTGGGGGAAGGGGCGAAACGGGTGCGCACGCCGTCGTGGGGGATGCGGCCCTCCAGTTCCTCAAACCAGTTCAGATCCATACAGATCCCTCCCTTGAACAAAATACCCGGGTGACGGGTGTCAAATCGTAACCTTTATTCTACCGTTTCAGCCCTAGAATTGTCAATAGTGCGGCCCTGTTATTCTTGTCAACCGCCGGGAAATGTGGTATTATATCGTCAACTATGCAGAAATCTCTTGACAAGGGTGTGAACCTGTTATGGAAACGAATAAGAAAGTCATCTTCAGCGGCATCCAGCCCAGCGGCGCCCTCCACCTGGGCAACTATCTGGGAGCCCTGCGCAACTGGGTAGCCCTGCAGGACGAATATAACTGTGTCTACTGTGTGGTGGATGAGCACGCCATTACCGTGCGGCAGGACCCCGCCGCCCTCCGCCGCCAGACCATCGAGCTCTTTGCCCAGCTGGTGGCCTGCGGCATCGACCCGGAGAAGTCCATCCTGTTCATCCAGTCCCACGTCCCCGCCCATGCCGAGCTGGCCTGGGTGCTCAACTGCTACACCATGTTCGGTGAGCTGTCCCGCATGACCCAGTTCAAGGACAAGTCCGCCAAGCACGCCGACAACGTCAACGCCGGTCTGTTCACCTACCCCTCCCTGATGGCCGCCGATATCATGCTCTATCAGGCCGACCTGGTACCGGTGGGGGAGGACCAGAAGCAGCACGTGGAGCTCACCCGCAACATTGTCCAGCGCTTCAACGGCATCTACGGCGATGTGTTCACCATGCCTGACGCCTATATCCCCAAGGTGGGCGCCCGGGTCATGAGCCTGAACCAGCCCGACAGCAAGATGAGCAAGTCCATCCCCGAGGGCTGCGTTTACCTGATGGACAGCCCCGACGATATTATGCGCAAGTTCAAGCGTGCCATCACTGACAGCGACACGGAAAACTGTGTCCGCTATGACCGTGCCAACAAGCCCGGCGTGGCCACCCTCATTGACATCTATGCCGCCGTTACCGGCAAGACCTATGAGCAGATCGAGGTGGAGTTTGAGGGCAAGGGCTACGGCGCCTTCAAGCCCGCTGTGGGTGAGGCCGTGGTGGAACTGCTCCGGCCTGTCCGGGAGGAGACGGTGCGACTGCTGGGCGACAAGGCCTATCTGGAGGGCCTGTACCGCGCCGGCGCAGAGAAGGCCGCCTCGGTGGCCCAGCGGACCCTGCGTAAGGTCCATAAAAAAGTGGGCTTCATCCCCCGCTGAGAGATAAAGGAGCATCTTTCCTATGCCAATCAATTCCGAGCTTCCCCTGCTGGGGATGGTGGCGGCCGCTCTGGTGGTGGCCTTTCTGGTGGCGCTGATTGCCACGCCGGTGGTCAAGAGCCTGGCCTTTAAGGTGGGCGCGGTGGACGTACCCAAGGACAACCGCCGGATGCACGATCATCCTATTCCCCGGATGGGAGGCCTTGCCATTTACCTGGGCTTCCTGCTCAGCGTACTGCTCTTCCTGGATCTGAACGCCCAGATGCGGGGAATGCTGCTGGGCGCCACCATCATCGTGGTGCTGGGTATTTTTGACGATATCTATGCTCTGGGCGCCAAGCTGAAGTTTCTGATCCAGATCGGCGCCGCCCTGGTGGCGGTGCTCTCGGGCAATGTCATCGAGACCCTGTCCAATCCCAACGTCTTTTCTTCCAATCTGTACTGGGATCTGGGCTGGCTGTCCATCCCGGTGACGGTGCTGTGGATCGTGGCCATCACCAACGCCGTCAACCTGATCGACGGCCTGGACGGCCTGGCCTGCGGTGTCTCCACCATCAGCTCCATGACGCTGCTGGTCATCGCCCTGGTGGTCAGCGAGGGCGACGTGGCCCTGCTTATGGCCGCTCTGGCCGGCGGGTGTATCGGCTTTTTGCCCTACAACATGAACCCCGCCAAGATCTTCATGGGCGACACCGGCTCCACCTTCCTGGGTTATATCCTGGCGGTGGTGTCGGTCAACGGCCTGTTCAAGTTCTATACCATTATCTCCTTTGCCGTGCCCTTCCTGATGCTGGGCCTGCCCATCTTCGACACCTGTTTTGCCTTCATCCGCCGCATTGCCCACGGCCAGAGTCCCATGCACGCTGACCGCAGCCATGTGCATCACCGGCTCATCGACATGGGCTTCAACCAGAAGCAGGCGGTGGCGGTGCTCTATATCATCAGCGGTATTCTGGGCCTGTCCGCCGTGGTGCTCACCACCAGCGGACCGGTGAAGGCCATGCTGCTGCTGATGGCCTTGTGTTTTGCCGGCGCCATTGCCGGACATATCTTTCTGAGCAATAACCGGAAGGATATGGAGAAGGGAAAAGCATCTGAGGAGCAGCCGGAAGAAAGTCCGGAGGAGGAGCAGAAATGAAAGAGATCCGTGTTATGACCATCTTCGGCACCCGGCCGGAGGCCATTAAAATGGCCCCCCTGGTGCAGGAGCTTCAAAACCGTCCGGGCATCACCTCCATCTGCTGCGTCACCGCCCAGCACCGACAGATGCTGGACTCCGTGCTGGACATCTTCCATCTGAAGCCGGACTACGACCTGAATATCATGGAGCCCCGACAGACTCTGTCCACCATCACCACCAAGTGTCTGCTGGGCATGGAGGAGGTGCTGGAGCAGGCCAAGCCCGATCTGGTGCTGGTTCACGGCGACACCTCCACCACCTTTGCCGGTGCTCTGGCCGCCTTCTACCATCAGGTCAAGGTGGGCCATGTGGAGGCCGGCCTGCGGACGTGGGACAAGTACTCCCCCTTCCCGGAGGAGATGAACCGGAAGCTGGTGGGCGACATTGCCGACCTGCATTTCTGTCCCACGAAGAGCAACGTGGCCAATCTGGCCCGGGAGGACATCACCGACGGGGTGTTTATCACCGGCAATACCGTCATTGACGCCCTTAAGACAACGGTTGTAAAGGATTATCACTTTTCGACTGAGCTGCTCAACCAGCTGGACTATGAGCACAAAAAAATCATTCTGGTCACCTGTCACCGGCGGGAGAATTACGGCCAGCCCATGGCCAATATCATGACCGCCCTCCGCCGGGTGGCGGAGTCCTTTGAGGATGTGGAACTGGTGTATCCGGTCCACCTGTCTCCCGTGGTGCGGGAGGCGGCGGCCAAGTACCTGTCCGGCCACCAGCGCATCCACCTCATCGATCCTCTGGACGTGGAGGAGATGCACAACCTGATGGCCCGGTCCTATTTGGTGATGACCGACTCCGGCGGCTTGCAGGAGGAGGCCCCGGCCCTGGCACGGCCTGTGCTTGTCCTGCGGCGGGAGACTGAGCGGCCCGAGGCCGTGGAAGCCGGTACCGTCAAGATCGCCGGTACTGAGGAGGAGACCATCTTCCGTATGGCTTCTGAGCTGCTGACCGACGAGAAGGCCTACCATGAAATGGCCCACGCAGTCAACCCCTACGGCGACGGCTTTGCCTGCCGCAGAATTGTGGATGCTATCGAGTGGCAGTTCGGCCTGAGAAGTGATAAGCCGGAGGAGTTCGGCGTTTAAGCAAGTTTGTGAATAGATCAGATCCCTTGGTCGAGCCTGAGGAGGGAGCGGCATGGAACGGCGCAATCGGAATATCCTGGTGGTGCTCATCGGCATCGTCATTACCGTTGCCATGCTCTCCAGCTTTGGACTCGGCCTTTTTGCGCCTGATACCGCCAAAATCCAGCTTCCTACCCCGGCGGCCAGCCAGTCCCAGGAGCCGGCAGGGGAGGAGGAGTATGTGCGGGTGGAGATCACCACTGAGACAGTACAGTATGTGGTGGAGCACACCCTGACTCGGCCGGAGAGCTACGGACGGAATGTGACCATTGAGGATTTCTGGGGAGAGGGCCAGAGCGGTGTTACCCACGCTACCGTGTGGGTGGATGATGGCTGGACCCACACCACCGCCACGCTGCCCGGAGGTACCGTCCGCCATTCCATTGTAGGGGATGATCAGTTCTGGCTCTGGTATGAGGGGAATAGCCGGGTGCTTACCGGGGCGGCGGATGAGGACTCCGCCGATCTGGAAGGTCAGCGTATCCCCACCTATGAGGATGTGCTCAAGCTGAAGCAGTCGGATATTGCCGATGCCGGCTATGAGGAGAAAGAGGGCGTCTCCTGCATCTTTGTGGAGACCGTGCCTGACAGTCAGGGTTATGTAGAGCGATACTGGATCTCCACGGACAGCGGCCTGCTCTCCTGTGCGGAAACCAGGCTGGAAGGTCAGCTGATTTATCGGATGAGCGCCTTTTCGGTGGACCGGCCCGTGCCGGAAAACGCATCCTTTGTGCTGCCCGATGGTACGGTGCTCCACGACCTGAGTTAATTGAGTCCCAACAGTAACACCAGAGCCAGGGTGATGACCAGTTCCATGTCGTCCCCCTCCAGAAAGAGAAAGAGCAGGATGAGCAGAAGCAGCACATCCCCGGTGTCCAGACTGTCCAGCTTCAGGCTTTTCAGCAGCTCACCCAGCGCGCCCGCTTTCTTTTTGCCCCCCGCCTTTGGGGGGCGCTTCTCTTCCCGGGGCGGGGGAGAGGGGGCATCCTCCTGGGGTATCCTGGTATAGGAGGTGCCGTTGGGGATGTAGCGGTTATACATCGTCCTCCTCCTCTCCGCGGTCACGGAACATCCGCAGCGCTGTCCGGATCACCCGGGTAAGCCGGGCGATGCGGACGGCCTGATCCATCTTTTCCTGCCGCTCCGGCTTGAGAAAGGGCTTGAGTGCGGCCAACAGGGCGGTCTTTTTATCGTCCTGGGCCGAATACTCCGACAAAAGCCCCATCCCCATCCGCAGCAGCCTGGGGTCCAGCCCGTCCAGGGCGGACAGGGGGGAGGGAGTGTCGCTCTCTGCCGGCGGCTGGTCGGCCGGTTCAGACTCCGGTTCTGCCGCGGGCTGTTCGGATGCCTGCTCCTCCTGCTTGCCCGAGAGGGACTGGGCCAGGGACATGATCTGTTCCATGGCTTGGGGATTGCCCAGGATCTGGTTGAGTTGTTCTTCCAACTGGGCCACGGGCCATCCCTCCTTGTCGTAAAATCAGTCCTGTTTGGGAGCGGTTTGATTGAGCCGTTCCACCAGTTTGGCGCCCTCTGGGTTCTGCATCACCTGGCGCACCATGGCCAGCAGATCTTTGGTATCCCCCAGAGCGGCGGATGCGGCGGCGGTTTTCAGCTTGCCGCCGGCATTTTGATTGAGCAATTCCATCAGCCGCTGGGCATCCGGAGAGTGGATCACCTGCTCCAGCAGGGCCCGGTTGTGCTCCAGGGCGGCGGTGGGATCGGTTTTGTTCTGACCCATATCATCAACTCCATCCCTAATATATAGTGGCGTTCACTTCATTATATGTACCGCCCTTGAGAAGGTGATTGTATGAAACTGCTGATTTTTTCTGATTCCCATGGCAATGTGGCCAATATGGAGGATGTGGTGCGGCTGGAGAGTCCTGATCGCATCCTCCATCTGGGGGATTTGGCCCGGGACGCCGAGGACCTGGCCGCCAAGTTCCCGAACATCCCGGTAACCTACGTCCCCGGCAACTGCGACGGACGGCGGCCCGACCTGCCGGAGGAGCGGGTTTTTACCCTGGAGGGCTGTAAGATTCTGATGACCCACGGCCACATCTACCATGTGAAGATGGGTATGGGAATGGCGGTGCGGGCGGCCAGGGAAGCAGGGGCCCATCTGCTGTACTTTGGCCACACCCATGAGGCCTTCTGCGAGTTTGAAAACGGGATGTGGATCGTGAATCCCGGTTCGGTTGGTACCTTTGGACCTCACACCTACGCTGTGGCTGTCCTGGAGGATGGCGGCGCGGTGTGTTACCTCAGTCATTTATAAGAGAAGGGAAGGATGGCTATGCTGCTTGCGGTGGACGTGGGCAACACCAATATGGTGTTCGGCATTTATGAGGGGGCGGAGCTGAAGGGCAGCTTCCGCACCATGACGGACAGCGACCGCACCTCTGATGAGCTGGGGCTGCTGGTGTGCCAGTATTTCCAGCGCTTTGGCCTGGAGCTGGACCAGATCGAGGATGTGGTGATCGGCTCGGTGGTGCCCCAGGTGATGCACACCCTTACCAACGCCATGAAGAAGTATGTGGGCAAGACCCCTCTGGTGCTGGACGACGGTCTGGACCCCAGGCTGCCCTATGTGCCCTGCGCCAGCGAGGAGCGGCTGGGGCCAGACCGGGCGGCGGCGGACATCGCCGCTATGGCCAAATACGGGACGCCCCTTATTGTGCTGGACTTCGGTACCGCCACAACCCTGGACGCGGTGAGTCGGGACGGGGTGTACCTGGGCGGCTGTATCACCGCCGGGGTACGGGTATCTATCGACGGGTTGTTCCAAAAGACTGCTTTGCTGCCCCGGGTGGAGCTGGTGAAACCGGCCACCGTGCTGGGCACCACCGCCGTGGGCCAGATCCAGGCGGGAGCGGTGATGGGTTATATCGGAGCCATTGAATACCTGATCCGTCAGGCCAAGAAGGAGATCGGCGAGCCGGACGTGAAGGTGATCGCCACCGGTGGGCTGGCCCGGATGGTGGCGGACAATACCGACCTCATCGATGTGGTGGACCCCCAGCTGGTGCTGGACGGCCTGCGCATCATCTATGAGCGGGAGAAGGGCATACAGAGCCTGTAAGTAAAAATGCCTGGGTACCTTGGTACCCAGGCATTTTTGATTCGTTTCTCCTATTCGCTGAGGAGCATCCGGTCATTCTCCACATGGAACTTGTCCAGCAGGTCCTGAACGGTGAGATTCTGCTTCTCCTCCCCCCGAATGTCCGCCACGATCTGGCCGCTGTCCATCATGATGAGCCGGTTGCCGTGGGCAATGGCATCCCGCATATTGTGGGTGATCATCAGGGTGGTGAGCTTGTCCCGGCGGACGATCCGCTCGGTGGTCTCCAGCACCTTGGCCGCCGTCTTGGGGTCCAGGGCGGCGGTATGCTCGTCCAGCAGCAGCAGCTTGGGCTTTTTCAGGGTGGCCATCAGCAGGGTGAGGGCCTGCCGCTGGCCGCCTGAGAGCAGGCCCACCTTGCTGGTGAGCCGGTCCTCCAGCCCCAGGCCCAGGATGGCCAGCTTCTCCCGGTACTGCTTGCGCTCGGCGTTGGTGATGCCGTAGCGCAGTCCCCGGCCCTGGCCCCGGCGGAAAGCCAGCGCCAGATTTTCCTCAATGCCCATGGTGGCGGCGGTACCCATCATGGGGTCCTGAAAGACCCGGCCGATGAATTTGGCCCGCTTGTGCTCGGGCAGCTTGGTCACATTCTGGCCGTCAATGGAGATGGTGCCGCTGTCGGGAGGGAAGACCCCGGCTACCAGATTGAGCAGGGTGGATTTGCCTGCGCCGTTGCCGCCGATGACGGTAACGAAGTCCCCGTCCTCCAGCGTGAGGGACAGGCCGTTCATGGCCCGTTTTTCGTTGATGGTGCCGGCGTTGAAGGTCTTGTAGAGATCACGCACCTCAAGCATTGCGCGATGCCTCCTTTCGAACCGTCTTGGTGAAGTACTTGCCCTTCCAGTAGGGGATGCTGAGGAACAGGGCCACCACCACGGCGGAGAGCAGCTTCAGGTCGGTGGACTCCAGGCCCAGGCGCAGCACGAACTGGAGCACGATGTAGTAGATGATGGAGCCGATGACGGCGGAGAGCAGCTTCAGGGCGAAGTTTCGGAACACCTTGCCCAGCAGCACCTCGCCGATGATGACGGCGGCCAGGCCGATGACGATGGCGCCACGGCCCATATCCACGGTGGAGCTGCCCTGATACTGGGCCAGCAGAGCGCCGGACAGGGCCACAAGGCCGTTGGACACCACCAGACCCAGTACCTTGCACCAGTTGGTGTTGATGCCCTGGGCCCGGGCCATGGCCTGATTGGCGCCGGTGGCACGCAGGGCGCAGCCCAGCTCCGTGCCGAAGAACCAGTAGAGCACGGCAATGAGCACCACCGTAAAGATGGCCAGCAGGAACAGGGGATTGGTCAGGTCAAGCTCCCGGATGTAGCGGGAGGAGACCAGCAAATCCTGCTTGTCCACGCTGAGGGCCAGGGTGGCCTTAGTCTTGGCGTCGCTCCAGAGAGCCATGATGCGCAAGTTGATGGAGTAGAGGGCCAGCTGGGTCAGGATACCGGCCAGAATAGCGGGGATGCCGCAGGCGGTGTGGAGCAGGCCGGTAATCAGTCCCGCCAGCATTCCGGCGATGACGGCCATCAGCAGGGCCAGCCAGGGGTTCCAGCCCTGGCTGATAAACAGGGCCGCCACCGCGCCGCCGGTGGCCAGGGAGCCGTCCACCGTCAGGTCGGCAATATCCAGGATGCGGAAGGTGATATATACCCCGATGGCCATGATGCCCCAGGCCAGTCCCTGGCCGAAGGCGCCGGGCAGAGAGTTGAAAAATGAGAACAGGAAGTCCATGATTCTGCCTCCAAATGATTAAAATCTTGCATCGCATACCGGAAAAGGGCGGAGAAGGGAAGTCCCTTCTCCGCTCTTTTGTCTGGGCGTGGGTGCTCAGGCGATGGGCTCGTAGTCCTCAGGCATGGTCAGCCCCAGAGTCTCGCAGTTGGCGGCGTTGTACATCTTGGTCACCGTGGGGGCGTACTCGATGGGCATGGTGGAGATGTCCGCCTCGCCGGTCAGGATCTGGGCGGCCATCTCACCGGTCTTGTAGCCGATGTCGTAGTAGCTGATGGACAGGGTGGCCACACCGCAGCCGGAGCAGATACCGGACTCACCGGCGATCACCGGCACACCGGCAGGGAGAACCACGTTGGCGATGGTCTCAGTGTTGGCGGCGGCGGTATTGTCGGTGGGGATGTAGATCACGTCGGAGCTGTCACAGGCGGTCTGGGTTACGGAGGACAGGTCGTTGACGTCGGTGAAGGCATACTGGGTGCAGGTGTAGCCCATATCCTCCAGATAGCCCTGGATGGTCTGTACCTGATAGACCGAATTGGGCTCGCCGGAGCAGTAGAGCAGGCCCACGTTCTTGGCGTCGGGGAAGAGCTCCTGAAGCATAGCGGCCTGCTGGTCCAGGGGGGCCAGGTCGGAGGTGCCGGAGATGTTGCCGCCCACGGTGCCGGTCCAGTCGGTGATGGAGAGGGCAGTGGCGTAGTCGGTCACCGAGGTGCCCAGGATGGGGATATCGGCAGTGGCAGAGGCGGCGGCCTGGAGGGGATAGGTGGCGTTGGCCAGAATCAGGTCCACCTGATCGGCCACAAAGCCATCCATGATGGTGCCGCAGTTGGCATATTCGCCGCCAGCGTCCTGCTCCTCAAAGGTCACCTGGCCGGGCAGCTTCTCATTGAGGGCGTCTTTGAAGCCCTGCGTGGCGGCGTCCAGCGCATCGTGGGTCATCTGCTGGCAGATGCCTACGGTGTAGGTCTCGCCGCTGGCGGCGGGTTCTCCGCCGGAGGGAGTCTGGGAGTTGCCGGCGGGGGAACTGGCGGCGCCGGAAGTGCCGCCGCCGCAGGCGGTGAGGGTGAGGGCCAGTGCGCCGGTGAGCAGTCCGGCTGAGATACGCTTATTCATGAGATTGACCTCTTTTCCTTGTTTGCCTCCCCATATCTGAGAGATACAGGAAGCACTTATACTGATTTTGCAGTTTAGCACTTAAAAGGCCAAAAGTCAAGTATGATATTTTTTTGACGAACATAGAGCAAAAAAACGGAGTGCTGCAAGAATTGCAGCACTCCGGAAGAAATTCGGCAAGATTTAATTCATCTGCTTGCGGCGGGACAGGTTGATTGTGCCGTCCTGCATGGAGTCCACGTCGTCCAGGCTCTTGCCGGTGCCGTAGGCCACGCAGGAGATGGCGTCATCGGCCACATGGGTCTCGATGCCGGTGTGGGACTCGATCAGCTTGTCAAAGCCCCAGACCAGGGAGCCGCCGCCGGTCATGACAATACCGTTGGTGGAGATGTCGGCCACCAGCTCGGGGGGAGTACGCTCCAGCACGCCGTGGATGGCCTCCAGAATGCGGGTGGAGACCTCCTCGAAGGCCTCGATCATCTCGCTGGAGGACACGGAGAACACTCGGGGCAGGCCGGTCATCAGGCAGCGGCCCTTGATCTCGATGGTCTGCTCCTCGGGGCGGGGGAACACACAGCCGATCTGCATCTTCAGTTCCTCGGCAGTACGCTCGCCGATGAGCACGTTATGCTTGCGGCGGATATACTTGACAATGGCCTCGTCGAACTGGTCGCCGGCGATCTTGATGGAGGTGGACTCCACGATGCCGGACAGGGAGATGACGGCGATATCAGTGGTGCCGCCGCCGATGTCCACGATCATGTGGCCGTCGGGCTTGGCGATGTCGATACCGGCGCCGATGGCAGCGGCCACGGGCTCCTCAATGAGGTACACCCGGCGGGCGCCGGCCTGGATGCCGGCGTCAATGACGGCACGCTCCTCCACCTCGGTGATGCCGGAGGGGACGCAGATGACGATGCGGGGCTTGAAGAGCCGGAAGGAGGTCACCTTGCGGATGAACTCCTTGAGCATACGCTCGGTCATGTCGTAGTCGGAGATAACGCCCTCCCGCAGGGGACGGATGGCCACGATGTTGCCGGGGGTACGGCCCAGCATCTGCTGAGCCTCGGTGCCCACTTTGAGCAGCTTGCCCGTATTCTTGTCAATGGCCACCACGGAGGGCTCCCGCAGGACCACGCCCTTGCCCTTTACATAGACCAGGATAGAAGCAGTACCCAGGTCGATACCGATATCTTTACTGAACATACCTGCACCTCGACGTTTTACTCTGTATGATGAATGGTGATGACTGACCAGAAAGCCAACTCAGTCAAACAAGACTGGATACAATGCCCCAGTCTGAATCCTCTATATTATACAGAAGTATGCCCGCCATTTCAACGTAAATTTCCGCTAATTTTCTGAATTTTCCCGGCAGATGACCGGTCAGTCCGCCTATCTGGCCCGGGCCAGGGCGGCGCACACCACATCCTCTGCCCCCATGGTACGCAGGGTGCGGGCGCATTCGGACAGGGTGGAACCGGTGGTTACCACATCGTCAATGAGCAGGACCCGCTTTCCCGCCACCAGCTCCGGGTCCACCGGGGTATAGGCGCCCAGTACATTGGCCCGGCGCTGGGCATCCTCGGTGATGCCGGACTGGGGATCGGTATTCCGCTCCTTCCGCAGGGTCTCCACCGCCACATCTCCCAGCTCCAGAGCGGCGGCGCTGGCCAGCAGGAAGGCCTGATCATAGCCACGCTCCCTCTTTCGCCGGTCGGAGAGAGGCACCCAGGTGATGAGATCGTACCGCCCGTCCAAATGATCATGGACACACTGGGCCACCAATTTGCCGTATACTTTATGATAGCCACGGCGTCCTTTGAATTTGTACCGGTGGATGGAATCCCGCACCTTAGCCTGATAACGCAGCGGCGCGGCACACAGAGAGAAAAATTCCCCTGTCAGTTCCGCTTCGCCGTCGGTGAGCCAGGGCAGTTCCCGCTGGCAGCGCCGGCAGAAGCCGCTTTCGCCGGAGTCCAGCACCTTCCCGCAGAACACGCACTTGGGCGGGAAGAGCAGGTCCAGCACAAAGCCCAGCGGCCCGCTCATTTTGATCCCTCCGCCGGAATCGGCCCGTGCTCCTTTTCAAATTCCCGGATGCAGCTTTGGATCAGATAATGTGCCTGTCCATTGATGGTTCTGCCCTCATAAGATGCAATATACCGCAGTTTCTGATGGATCTCAGGCGTGACCCGTAAGCCAATGTGTTTGACTTCTTTTCCCATATCTTTCACACCTCCATCCTGCTTTGCGTGCGATTGCACGCATCCTGGATATATAGTATGAAAGTTTGGGTGGAATATGGGGGAGTGCACAAAATTGCACGCACAAAATTCGACTAGATGGGATGGGCGGGCGGGTGTGGGCGCCCGCCCCTACAAACAGACTTCCAAGATTGATGTAGGGGCCGATGTCCTCATCGGCCCGTCCCCAGGGGGGGTACATCCAATAGGGGGGAGACCGCAGTCTCCCCCCTGATTGGTCGTTTTAAGGAGAGGGGATTTCAAAGGGGAGAGGGAAATCGAAATCCCTCTCCCCTTTGACGGTTCTTTGGTGCCTTTCTGTCCGCACAGAAAGGCACTCGCCCAACAGGGCGAAACTATTTGGAACTAATCGGCTTAATCTCCAACGCTCTTCTGAAAATGGTCGCACCAAGGCCGCAGGGTACAGTTTTGGCAGTCGGGCCGCCGGGCCACGCACACTGCCCGGCCGTGGAGCACCATCCGGTGGCAGAAGTCGCTGGATTCCTCCGGGGGAAGGATCTTCCGCAGCTGCATCTCGGTCTTGACCGGGTCCTTGGTGCCGTCGGTGAGGCCAAGCAGGCCGGTAATGCGGATGCAGTGGGTGTCGGCCACCACCACGCCGGGGGTCTTGTATACGTCGCCCAGGATCAGATTGGCGGTCTTGCGGCCCACGCCGGGCAGCTTCAGCAGGTCCTCCATATTGTCGGGTACCACGCCGCCGTACACATCCACCAGCATCCTGGCGGCGGCCACGATGTCCCGGGCCTTGGCCCGGAAGAAGCCGGTGGAGTGGATGTAGGTCTCCACCTCGATGACGTCGGCCTCCGCCAGGGATTCCAGAGTGGGGAAGCGGGCGTACAGGGCGGGCGTGACCATATTGACCCGCTCGTCGGTGCACTGGGCAGCCAGACGGACGGCGAAGAGCAGCTCATAGGGCTTGGGATATTGCAGGGAACACAGGGCGTCGGGGTAGAGGCGCTTGAGCTCCTCCACAATGGCAATGACATCCTGATGGTCTTTCATAGGATCACCTCGTTAGACAATATAACACACAACGCAGCAAAAAACGAGAGGGTTTTTCCTATGGTGACGATTGTAATTTTGGGAATCATCCGGTATAATGAGTTAAATCGCTAAAATTTTGAAAGGTGGCGACAGACATTGGTCAAGGATATCATGGAATTTCTTACCGCCCAGGACCCGGAGGTAGGTCAGGCCGTTGAGGCGGAGTACGCCCGGCAGCAGCGCAACATTGAGCTCATCGCCTCTGAGAACTTCGTCAGCCAGGCGGTGCTGGCCGCGGCGGGTACGGTGCTCACCAATAAATATGCCGAGGGCTATCCCGGCAAGCGGTACTACGGCGGCTGCCAGTGCGTGGACGTGGTGGAGGAGATCGCCCGCAAGCGGGCCTGCCAGCTCTTCGGAGCCGACCACGCCAATGTGCAGCCCCACTGCGGCGCCAACGCCAACTTCGCTGTGTATCAGGCTCTGTGCGAGCACGGCGACACCGTGCTGGGCATGGATCTGGCCAACGGTGGCCACCTGACCCACGGCTCTCCCGTCAACTTCTCCGGCAAGAACTACAACATGGTGGCCTATGGTGTCAATGAGCAGGGCTATATCGACTACGACCAGGTCCGGGATCTGGCCAAGAAGCATCAGCCCAAGATGATCCTGGCTGGCGCTTCCGCCTACCCCCGCGTCATCGACTTCAAGACCTTTGCCGACATCGCCCATGAGGTGGGGGCCTACCTCTTCGTGGATATGGCCCACATCGCCGGTCTGGTGGCTGCCGGGCTCCATCCCAACCCGGTGCCCTACGCCGATGTGGTGACCACCACCACCCACAAGACCCTCCGGGGTCCCAGAGGCGGCATGATCCTCTGCAAGGAGGAGCTGGCCAAGAAGATCGACTCCGCCATTTTCCCCGGCAGCCAGGGCGGCCCTCTGGAGCACATCATCGCCGCCAAGGCGGTGGCTCTGGGCAAGGCCCTCAAGCCGGAGTTTAAGACCTACCAGCAGCAGATCGTGAAGAACGCCGCCGCTCTGGCGGACGCCCTGCTGAAGGAGGGCTTCGACCTGGTGTCCGGCGGCACCGACAACCACCTGATGCTGGTGGACCTGCGGCCCGCCCACCTCACCGGCAAGGAGATGGAGCACCGCCTGGACGAGGTTAACATCACCGTCAACAAAAACGCCATCCCCAATGACCCTGAGAAGCCCTTCGTTACCTCCGGTATCCGGGTGGGCACCCCTGCCGCCACCAGCCGCGGCTTTGTGGAGGAGGATATGAAGGTCATTGCCCAGGTGATGTGGCAGACCGCTACCAACTTCGAGGGCAACCAGGAGAACCTGCGTGCCCAGGTGGCCCAGCTCACTGCCAAATACCCCCTGTACGAATAAGTGTTGTTCACAAGGCCGCCTTCGGGCGGCCTTGTGTCATTTCTGAAATTTTTATAAAAATCCTGTCACAAATGCCCCGGCTGGAGGGTTTTTGTAGTAGAATAAGATTAGAAACGTCCAAGCAGAAAGGAAGGTCATGATCATGAAACGAATTGCATCTCTAGCCCTTTCCCTGGCATTGCTGCTGGGCTGCCTGCCTACTGCCATGGCGGTGGAGGACGGCCCCTCTCCCTGGGCGGAAGAGGAGGTGAGCCGTGCGGTGGAGGTTGGCCTGGTGCCCCAGTCCCTTCAGGAGGATTGGCAGCAGCCTATGACCCGAGGCGAGTTTGCCATGATGGTCATCCGCTATCTGGCCGTGACCTATGGCCGAACCGATGAGCAGCTGGTCAACGACTATATGACCTACTGCCCCGACCGCAACGACGAATTCTGGGGGGAGGAGGACTTCGGCGACGGGCTGACCTGGTGGCAGCGGTTCTCCGATGAGAAGAGCGGCTCCTGCTTCACAGATCTGCCCACGGGAGAGCAGCGAGGCTATATCCAGGCTGCCTACCACATGGGCCTGGTCAACGGCAAGGGGGACGGCACCCTCTATGACCCGGAGGGTACCATTACCCGGCAGGAGGCGGCCTGTCTGTTGGCCCGGGTCTATCAGAAGCTGGACCCGGAGGACCACCGGATTGCGCTGTACAGCGGCTATACCGACTATAGCGAAATGGCCATCTGGGCCATAGACAGCATTGCTTCCGTGGTGGGACTGGACATCATGGGAAGCACCTCTACCTCCGCGCTGACCTTTGACCCGCTGGGCACCTACAGCCGGGAGCAGGCGGCAGTTACCTTCCTGCGGCTGTATAAGGACGCCCCGGTGAGTGCCACCAAGGGCAACGTGATCAATCTGGAGGAGGCGGCCTATCAGCAGGAGCTGTGGGAGGTGTTCCACAAGGGCGACCCCGGCACCAACATCCCGGAGTTCCAGGCGGATACGCCCTGGGGCACCGTCCTGGCCATCCGCCACCGGAATATGATGCATTTTTCCGAGGAACTGCTGGTCATCTACCGGGACGGACGGGTGCAGGTGCTGTCGGCGGCCAAGATAGGCTCTGACTGGTCGGTGAACGACAGCCAGGACACGTTTTCTTACACAGTAGACGGGGTGCAGTACCAGCTGGACCTGACAACCAGGCAGGTGACCCCGCGCTCCGGGAGCTGAAACATCCCGTGGGACGGGAATTTTCCCGCCCCGTTCCCTTTACGAATACTCGAACGCGTGTTAGAATGGAGCGGAAGTAATTCCGCTCCATTCTGCTTGGACTGAGGAAGGAACCTCCGGGGTTAAGGTTTCGGAGGGAAAGATAGTGTGAAAGAAAACCGTCAGGGTTGTCTTTCGCGTTCAGTCAAATACATTTTGAACCTTTGTGAAAGGTTCAAAATGGCATGGAGCGGAAGTAATTCCGCTCCATTCTGCTTTTAAGGGAGGTCGTTCCCATGACATACCGGCCTTTGGCGGACGAGATCCGGCCTCAATCTCTGGACGAGGTGGTGGGCCAGCGCCACATATTGGGGGAGGGAGGGTTGCTCCGCCGCATCATTGAGGGAGGCAACATCCCCAATCTGGTGTTTTACGGCCCATCGGGCACCGGCAAGACCACGGTGGCTAACATCATCGCCAAGCGCACCAACCGGCCCCTCCACCGGCTCAACGCCACCACCGCCTCCATCTCCGACATCAAGGAGATCATGGCTCAGATCGGCACCATGCTGGCCCCCGACGGGGTGCTGCTCTACCTGGACGAGATCCAGTATTTTAATAAGAAACAGCAGCAGTCTCTGCTGGAGTTCATGGAGAACGGCAAGATCACCCTGATCGCTTCTACCACCGAGAATCCCTACTTCTATGTCTATAACGCGGTGCTCAGCCGCTCCAGCGTCTTTGAATTCAAACCCCTCACCGCCGCCGACGTGCTGCCCGCCGTGGAGCGGGGCATCCGACTCATGGGGGAGCGGCTGGAGGGCGAGGTAGTGTGCGAGGAGGGCGTGAAGGAGCATATCGCCTCCGCCTGCGGCGGGGACGTGCGCAAGGCAATGAACGCGGTGGAGCTGCTCCTCAACTCCGCCAAGCGGGAGCAAGGAAAGCTCCTTGTCACTCTGGCCGACGCCCAGACGGTGGCTCAGCGCTCCGCCATGCGGTATGACCGGGAGGGGGACGACCACTACGACATTGCCTCCGCCCTGATGAAGTCTCTGCGGGGCTCCGACCCGGATGCCGCCTGCCACTATCTGGCCCGGCTGCTGGAGGCGGGGGACCTGATCACCGCCATCCGGCGGCTGCTGTGCTCGGCCAGCGAGGACGTGGGCATGGCCTATCCCCAGGCGGCCCTCATCGTTAAGGCTCTGGTGGACAACGCCCTCCAGCTGGGCCTGCCTGAGGCACGGCTGCCGTTGGCCCAGGCGGCCATTCTGCTGGCCACCGCCCCTAAATCTAACTCGGTGTACAAGGCTATTGCCGCTGCCCAGGCTGACATCCGCAAGGGCAAGACGGGGGACTATCCCCGGCACCTCCAGAACGTCCACGCCGATTCGGCCGGGATGGAGCGGGAGCAGGGGTACCTCTACCCCCACGATTTCCCCAACCACTGGGTGAAACAGCAGTATCTGCCCGACGCCCTGGCGGGCAGTCACTATTATCAGTACGGAGATAACAAGGTGGAACAGGCCGCCAAACGCTACTGGGACGCCATCATGGGGGGCAAACCTTAAATCGGGTTGTCCGCATAAACCACTGCTCTGCCGCATATAGATAGCCCACACTCATACAGAAGGGATGCGGGCCGGCATGAGAGAGCAGCGAAGCAGAGTTGCCAGCAGAAGAACGGGACAAAAGAAGGGAAAAACAGTGCTGGGCCCACGGGAGAGGCGGCGGATCACCCAACTGGTGGTCTGCCTGGCACTGTTTTTGGCGGTATTCATTGGAAAAGGGATCTTCCCGGAGCGGATCGCCGACCTGCGGGAGCAGGTGTTGGGACTGCTGCGGGGGGACACGGATTTTCAGGCGGTCTTTGCCGACCTGGGCCAGTCTATCTCCAAGGGAGAGCCGATGTTGGATACCCTGGGGGATGCCTGGAGCCAGATGCTGGGCGGGGAAGAGGCCAAGACCGGCGGAACGGCGGGGGAGAACGCCCTCTATGCCGCCCAGGCTGCCTGGCTCAGCGGCTTTGGCCGTCAGGAAGGCACCGGGACCCTGGGGCTGAAGATTGACCCCCAGGCTACCCCGGCGGTGGCCGCCACACCGGCGCCCCAGCCGGAGGTCACCCCAGAGCCGACTCCCACTCCTGAACCGGCGGTGGAGCACGTGGACTACACCGGTCCCGCTCTGCCGGACAACACCTCCATGGATAAGTACCGGCTGGATGTGGGGGAGACAGTGAGCCCGGTGATGGGGGTGCTCACCTCACCCTTTGGCTGGCGGGAGCACCCGGTGGACGGGGAGGAGAAGTTCCACAACGGGGTGGATCTGGCGGTGAACACCGGTACCCAGGTCAAGGCCTTTGCCGACGGAGTGGTAGACTATATTGGCGACGACCCCGATCAGTACGGCCTCTATCTCCAGATCAGCCACGCCAACGGGGTGAAGAGCTTTTACGCCCATTGCAGTCAGCTGCTGGTCAGTCAGAGCCAGACGGTGAAGGCAGGGGACACGGTGGCCCTGTCCGGCGACACCGGCAATACCACCGGACCCCATTTGCATCTGGAGCTGCGGTTCAACGGGGTGCGGATCAATCCCATCTACTATATCGAGACCAACTGAATGAGATGGGGGCGTGTGGAGATCACGGCAGGGGCCCTGCTGCTGTGGGCCCTGCTGTACTATCTGGACAGCGGGGGGTTGGTGCTCCAGGCTTTGGCGGCCTGCGCCCTCCATGAGCTGGGCCATTATGCCGCCATCCGGCTGCTGGGAGGCAGAGTGGCCCGGCTGAAACTCTCCTGCGTGGGGGCGGAGATGGCCCTGTCTGCACGCTGTCCCCTGGGCCCCGCCCGGGAGCTGGCGGCCACCCTGGCTGGACCGGCGGTCAATCTGTTGTGTGCCTGGATCTGTTCTGGACTGGGGGAGGCCTGGTGGTGCTTTACCGGCCTCCATCTGGCTCTGGGCCTGTTTAATCTGCTGCCGGTGGGACCGCTGGACGGAGGCCGGGCGCTGAACTGCCTGCTGACCCTGGCGGGCAGGGAGGACTGGGCACAGCCGGTGGTGGGCCTGCTTTCCGTTGGGCTGTCCATGGGCCTGACCATGGGGGCGCTGTTGCTGTGGCGGGTAGGGGAGGGCAACCTGACCTTGCTGCTGGTTGCTCTGTGGCTGTCCGCCATCCCGCTGCGGAAAACCAAGAAAAAATGAAAAATCTGCTTGCAATTTGTGGTGGGGCATGATATACTATCTCGGACTCAATAAAGGGCGGTCCTCTGCGGCTGCTGTCCAGAGAAGGACGGCGGGAATATGGCCGGTAAGAACGCCTATCAACAGGAGGAAAATCAAATGGATCTTATGCAGGCTTTCAGCGCCAAGTATCAGAAGGCTGAGCCCCCCGTGGCCAATGTGGGCGACACCGTCCGTGTGCACGTGCACATCAAGGAAGGCAACCGCGAGCGTATCCAGGTCTTTGAGGGCACCGTGATCGCCAAGAAGCACGGCGGCATCGAGGAGACCATCACTGTTCGCCGCGTGTCCTACGGCGTTGGTGTGGAGAAGGTGTTCCCCATCCACGCTCCCGCTGTGGACAAGATCGAGATCGTCCGCAAGGGTAAGGTGCGCCGCGCCAAGCTGTATTATCTGCGTGACCGCGTGGGTAAGAGCGCCAAGGTTAAGGAGCGCATCTAATCGCATTGGATTTATCCGAAAAAGGAGAGAGGCAGTTGCCTCTCTCCTTTTTTTATGTCTAAAAGTGGTTAGAATATGCAAACTATTTGCCATCTTGCACAAAAATGCATTTCCAAATTGAGAACGACGAAGTTTGATATTCTTGTTTTGGTTATAATTCATAAAGAAACTGAAATATTTTTAAGGTTTTTAAATGGTTTCAGACAGAATAGAGGAATACAGAGGCATAAATGGACTTTTTAAAAACCGTCTTGCAAAAGAAAATGCTTCATGATACGCTACAGGCAAGAGCAAGAGGAAAGGAGGATAGGCCCAATCGCACACACCGGGAAACTGAGAAAGAAGAATCAAATAGGAGGCGAAATTCATGTCACGCAAAGGCTTTGGACGCATTCTTGGCACGATTTTGGCACTTACCATGCTTCTCTCCCTCTTCCCCGCCTCTGCGGCGGCACCCGAAGCTGCCGACAGTGTATACCGCAACGGCAATATTTATACGGTGGATGAGGAGTTCACCGTGGCCAGCGCCATTGCCGTCAAGGGCGACCGGCTGGTCTATGTGGGCGATGAGGCCGGTGTGGAGGCCTACATCGGCGCCGGCACCAAGGTGGTGGATCTGGGCGGCAACACCGTGATCCCCGGCCTGATCGAGGGCCATATGCATATCAACGGTCTTGGCGAAAGCCTGCTTCAGATCGATGCCTTCTGGAAACCCAAGGAGGACATTCTGGCCGCGGTGAAGGAGGCGGCCGACGCGGCCCAGCCCGGCGAGTGGATCCGCGGCCGGGGCTGGATGAACACCGTGTGGGAGGACAGCGACTATCCCACCAAGGAGGAGCTGGACGCGGTGGCCCCCAACAACCCGGTGTACCTCACCCGGGCGGACGGCCATATGTGCTGGGTGAACTCCATGGCTTTTGAGCTGGCGGGCATCACGAAGGATACCCCAAATCCCCAGGGCGGCGAGTATCTGAAGACGGAGGACGGAGAACTGCTGGGCTGTGTGACCGATACCGCCATGAGTCCGATCAGCGCCCTGCTCCCCGCGTTCTCCATCGAGGAGCAGAAGCAGGCCCTGCTGCTGGCCCAGGATCAGCTGTTCTCCTACGGGCTCACTTCGGCCATGAACGCCGGCACCTCCGTGGAGACCCTGAACGAGGTGTACAAGCCCCTGTATGAGGACGGCAGTCTGAAGCTGCGCGCTTATATTCTGATGTCCCTGTCCTCCACCGAGGGGGCTCAGGCCGATTATCTGCGCAACAATAAGCCTCAGGACGGTCTGTATAATGAACACATGGACGTCCGGGCGGTCAAGCTGTTCAGCGACGGCTCCCTGGGGGCCCGCTCCGCCGCCATGCTGGAGGAGTACAGCGACCGGGCCGGTCATCTGGGCAATTACAGATCCTCCGACGAGGAGATGTACCAGCTGGTGAAGCTGGCCTATGATAACGGCTATCA
This sequence comes from Flavonifractor sp. An91, assembly GCF_002159225.1. NCBI lineage: Bacteria > Bacillati > Bacillota > Clostridia > Eubacteriales > Oscillospiraceae > Flavonifractor > Flavonifractor sp. An91. The sequence continues at coordinate 29,940 of NZ_NFHA01000009.1, forward strand.
GACGGGCAGCCACGCCATCGGCGACGGCGCCAACCACCAGCTGCTGGACGCCTATGAGTGGGTGATGGAGGAGAATCCCAGAGAGGATCCCCGCCTGCGCATCGAGCACTTCCAGATCCTGACCCTGGAAGACATCCAGCGGGCCATTGATATGGGGGTCCTGCCCTCCATGCAGACCACCCACGCCACCTCCGATATGCTGGTGGCCGAGGACCGCATCGGCGCCGAGCGGCTGAAGGGCGCCTACGCCTGGCGCACCATCATTGACAGCGGCAGTATCATCATCAACGGCTCCGACGCCCCCGTGGAACTGGTCAATCCCTACCATGGCCTGTATGCCGCGGTCACCCGCAAGGACCGTCTGGGCGAGCCGCCCGAGGGCTGGCATGCCGAGCAGTGCATGACCCGGGAGGAGGCCCTGCGCTCCTTCACCATCTGGGCGGCCTACGGCGAGTTCAACGAGGACATCAAGGGCTCCCTGGAGGTGGGCAAGCTGGCCGACCTCGTGGTGCTGGACCGCGATATTATGACCTGCCCCGAGGAGGACATCAAGGACACCCAGGCCCTGATGACGGTTTCTGGCGGCGAGGTAGTCTTTACCCGGGACAACAGCAAGCCCACCATTATGTGGAACGGCCTGCCCCTGACCTTTAACAGCCCCTTCTACACCGAGCCCGGCACGATTTATGCGCCGCTGAGCGATCTGGCCAACGGCCTGACCGCCACTGTGACCCGGGACGGCTCCAAGGCCACCATCACTGTGGAGGACAAGACCGCTGAGGTGGAGATCAAGACCGTCAACGGTGTGGAGTATGTGGGTGTGCGCGCCCTCTTTGAGGGTCTGGGCCGCAACGTGACCTGGTACGGCCTCAGCTCCTGTGTCTCTGTCGGCTGGCTCAAGTAAATTCTCTGTTCCGCAAAGCGGCTCCGGATTGATCCGGAGCCGCTTTTTTGTGCGTGTTTGCTCTTTTCAAACTACTATATCTTGTGTATAATGGAGCATAAAATCTATTCTAACCGAACCAAAGGAGGCGGGAGCATGAATATCCAATGGTATCCCGGCCATATGACAAAGACCCGGCGGCAGATCCAGGCGGATCTGAAGCTGGTGGACCTGGTGGCGGAGATCATCGACGCCCGTATTCCCATTTCCAGCCGCAACCCGGATATCGATGAGATCGTGGGCGATAAGCCCCGGCTCATCATCCTTAACCGGGCGGATCAGGCCGACCCGGCCATGAATAAGGTGTGGGGGGACTGGTTCCGCCAGCGGGGCTGGTGGGTCATGGAGACCAACGCCCGGGACGGCAAGGGAGTCAACCAGTTCTCCACCGCCATTAAGTCTGCCCTGAAGGACAAGATCGAGCAGTGGAAGGCCAAGGGCCTGGTGGGCCGCCCTGTGCGGGCCATGGTGGTGGGTGTGCCCAACGTGGGCAAGTCCACCTTCATCAATCAGGTGGCCAAAAAGAAGTCCGCCAAGGCGGGCAACAAGCCCGGCGTCACCCGGGGCAAGCAGTGGGTCAACGTGGACCCGGGCCTGGATCTGCTGGATACCCCCGGTATCCTGTGGCCCAAGTTTGAGGACGAGATCACCGGAATGCACCTGGCCTTTACCGGCGCAGTGAAGGATGAAATCATGGACCGGGAGACCCTGGCCTGCCACCTGATGGAGATTTTGGGACAGCGGTATCCCCAGGCCATCACCGACCGCTACAAGGTGGAGTCCCAGCCCGGCCTGGCCGGTTGGGAGCTGCTGGAGGCCTGCGGCCGCAAGCGGGGCTTCTTGATCTCCGGCGGCGAGGTGGACACCGAGCGTATGGCACGGGTGCTGCTGGAGGAGTACCGCAGCGGCAAGCTGGGTAACTTTACCCTGGAGACCCCCCAAGAGGTGTAAAGGAGATATACTGTATGGATCTGTGGGAACTAGAGCGGGACTGCTGGGCCCAGGGCCATGAATTGGTATGTGGCTGCGACGAGGCGGGGGCAGGTCCCCTGGCCGGCCGAGTATATGCCGCCGCGGTGATCCTGCCCCGGGAGTTGCTGATCCCCGGCCTCAACGACTCCAAAAAGCTGACCCCTAAAAAGCGGGATCAGCTCTACGATCTGATTATAGAGCAGGCCCAGGCCTGGAGCGTGGCATGGGTAGAGGCAGAGGAGATTGATGAAACCGATATCCTCAGCGCCCGGATGAACGCCATGCAGCGGGCCATTGACGGCTTGAGCGTCAAGCCCGACTTCGCCCTAATCGACGGTAACCGGGACCATGGAAAGCACGGAGCCGTCACCACGCCCCACGCAACAGTTGTAAAGGGAGATTCCCTGTCGGCATCTATTGCCGCCGCCTCCATTCTGGCCAAGGTGAGCCGGGACCGGTACATGGAGGAGATGGCGAAACAGTACCCCCAGTACGCCTTTGAGCAGCACAAGGGATACCCTACAAAACTCCACTATGAGCGGCTGCGGCAGTACGGGCCCTGTCCCATCCACCGCCGCACCTTCCTGAAAAAGCTGTGAGCGGGGGAGAGGCCAAGCTGCTGGGCCGTTGGGGGGAGGCCAAGGCGGCGGAGCTGCTGCGGCAGCGGGGCTATACCATCGTTGCCGCCGGTTATCACTGCCGATTTGGAGAAATCGACCTGATTGCAACGACTGACAAGTATTTATGCTTTATAGAAGTGAAGCTGCGGAAGAATGATTCCTTCGCCCCCGGACGGGCGGCGGTGGACCGGCGGAAGCAGCAGAAGCTGCGTACCACGGCGGAGTGCTGGCTGGCGGAGCACCCTGACATGGGGCTTCAGCCCCGGTTCGACGTGGCGGAGCTGTATGCGCCCCAGGGCATGGCTACCCGGGAACCGGAGTTTCACTATTGGGAAAATGCGTTTTAAAGGAGGCGGGTGCCTTGCCGGAGATCGACGTCTTTGACGGACACTGTGATACGGTGCTGAAATGCTGCCTGGAGGGGGGCGGCTTTGGCCGCAATTCCTATCATGTGGATCTGGAGCGGGGGAGAGCCTTCCGCCGGTACGCTCAATTCTTTGCCCTTTTTGGTCAGCCGGAGGATTTCCCCGGGCTTACACCCCGGGAGACCTTTGAGCGGGAATACCAGCTCTTTTCCCGGGAAATGGAGGCCAACGCCTCTGTGATTACCCACTGCCGGACGGCAGAGGAGGCGGAGAAGGCCTTCGCCGCCGGGAAGATGGCCGCCTTCCTGTCTGTAGAGGGGGCGGAGCTGCTGGACTGTTCTGTGGAACGGCTGGAGGAGGCCTGTGCTTTGGGTGTCCGGGCGGTCAATCCCACCTGGAACCGGGCCAACGCTCTGGGCGGCACCAACGCAGAGGACACCGACAAGGGCTTGACCGTTCAGGGAAAGGCCTTTGTCGGCAAAGCGGAGGAGCTGGGAGTGCTGGTGGATGTGTCCCATCTGTCCGACCCGGGCTTCTGGGATGTGGCGGATACCCTGTCCGGTCCCTTTTTTGCCAGTCATTCCAACAGCCGGTCTGCGTTTTCTCATCCCCGGAACTTGACCGACGGGCAATTTACTGCCATAATAGAGCATGGCGGCGTGGCGGGACTGAACCTCTACGCTGAGTTTGTGGGCGGTAAGGCGGATCTGGAGGCCATTGCCGCCCATCTGGACCACTGGCTGGAGCTGGGGGGCGAGAAAAACATCGCCCTGGGGGGCGATCTGGACGGATGCAGCCCCCTGGCCGGCAGCATGGCCGGAGTCCAGGACTATGAACGGCTTTACCACTTCCTGCTGGAGCGGGGCTACGGCCTGGCCCTGGTGCAGGATCTGTTCTTCAATAATCTGATGAGGGTAGTGAGCAAAGTATGTACTATGTAAGCACGAGAAACAAACAGGACCGCTGCACCGCAGCTCAGGCCATTGCCCGGGGACTGGCCGCCGACGGCGGCCTCATGACCCCCGAGGTATTCCCCAAGCTGTCTCCCAACGGCCTGAATACCATGCGGGATATGTCCTACCAGCAGCGGGCGGTCTTTGTGATGAACTCCTATCTGGACGACTTCACCTCCTCCGAGCTGACCTCCTTTGCCAGCAAGGCCTACGGCGGCGCCAAGTTTGACGTACCTGAGGTGGCTCCTGTCCGGCAGGTGGACGACAAGACCTACTGCTTGGAACTGTGGCACGGCCCCACCTGTGCCTTCAAGGACATGGCGCTGCAGATGCTGCCTTACCTGCTCACCGCCTCCCTGAAGAAGAATCAGGAGTCCAAGACGGTGTGCATTCTGGTGGCCACCTCCGGCGACACCGGTAAGGCTGCCCTGGAGGGCTTCCGGGACGTGGACCGCACCCGCATTCTGGTGTTCTATCCCAAGGACGGCGTGTCTGCTATCCAGGAGCTGCAGATGAACACCCAGGAGGGCGGCAACGTGGGAGTCTGCTCCGTAGTGGGCAACTTTGATGACGCCCAGACCGGCGTGAAGAAACTCTTCTCCGACGAGGCCCTGCGGGAGCAGCTGGCAGAGCGGGAGTATTTCCTGTCCTCCGCCAACTCCATCAACTGGGGCCGGGTGCTTCCTCAGATCGTCTACTATATCTCGGCCTACTGCGACCTGCTGCGAGACGAGAAGATCAACAAGGGGGACCCCATTAACGTCTGCGTCCCCACCGGCAACTTCGGCAACATCCTGGCGGCCTACTACGCAAAGGAGATGGGCGTGCCCATCAACAAGCTGATTTGCGCCTCCAATGCCAACAACGTGCTCACCGACTTTATCCGCACCGGTCAGTACGACCGCAACCGCACCTTCTACAATACGATGTCCCCCTCCATGGACATCCTGATCTCCTCCAACCTGGAGCGGATGCTCTTTGCCCTGAGCAACCATGACGACGCCGAGGTGCGGGGCTATATGAACCAGCTGAACACCGTGGGAATGTATAAGGTAAGCCCCGCCATCCAGACCAAGCTCAGCCGCATCTTTGCCGCCGGCTGCTGTGATGATGCCCAGACCCAGAAGGTCATCGGTCAGATGTGGCAGGAGCACAAGTATCTCATCGATCCTCACACCGCCGTTGCCTTTGACGTGCTGGATCAGTATCGGAAGGAGACCGGCGACGAGACCCCCGCCGTGGTGGTGTCCACCGCCAGCCCCTTCAAGTTCTGCGACAGCGTGCTGGGCGCCTTGGGCGTCACCGAGCTGGCGGAGGGCACCGCTATCCTGGATCAGCTGGCCGAGCTCACCGGCGTGCCCGTGCCTGCTCCTCTGGCTGCCCTCAAGAATAAGAGCGTGCGCTTTAACCAGACCGTCTCCAAGGAGCACATGGTGGACCAGGTGCTGGAGATGCTCAAGTAAATGGCCCTGTTTGTCATTGGCGATACCCACCTCTCCCTGGCCTCCAATAAGCCCATGGACGTGTTCGGCGGCGGCTGGGAGGGCTATGTGGACAAGCTGCGGGAGGGCTTTCAGGCGGTAGGCCCGGAGGACACGGTGGTGCTGTGCGGCGATCTGTCCTGGGGTATGAGCCTGGAGGAGGCGGAGGCCGACTTCGCCTTTCTGGACAGCCTGCCCGGCGTCCGCAAGCTGATGCTCAAGGGCAACCATGACTACTGGTGGAATACCGCATCCAAGATGAACCGCTTTTTTGCCGAGAAGGGCTTTTCTACCCTGAAGATCCTCCACAACAACTGCTACGAATACGGTGAGTACGCTCTGTGCGGCACCCGGGGCTGGTTTTACGAGGAAAAAGGGGACCAGAAGGTGTTCAACCGGGAACTGATCCGGCTGGAGGCCTCTTTAAAGGCGGCGGGGGAGAGAAAGAAGTTATGTTTTCTCCACTACCCGCCCCTGTATCAGGGCTACCGCTGTGCGGAGATCATCGCACTGCTTGAAAAGTATGAGGTGGAGGCCTGTTATTACGGCCATCTGCACGGCGGAAGCCACCGCTTGGCGGTGGAAGGAAAGTACGGTCCGGTGGTCTATCATCTGGTGGCGGCGGACTATGTGGGGTTCCAGCCCCAAAAAATCCTGGAATAATTGAAAAAAACTATGGCAATTTCCGCGCACATCTGATAATATATAACGGATAACGCGAAAGCTGCCCCGTCCTGGACCCCTGTCCGGGCCCCGGGGCTGACAGGAGGAAGTTAACAAGATGAATGTCAAAAGCGTCGAGAAGCAGGAAAAGAGCGCCGTTCAGCTGGTCATCGAGATCGGCGGCGAGGAGTTTGAGGCCGCGGTCCAGAAGGCTTATCTGAAGCAGCGCAACAAGATCAACGTGCCCGGCTTCCGGAAGGGCAAGGCTCCCCGGAAGATCATCGAGGGTATGTTCGGCTCCGGCGTGTTCTATGAAGATGCCATCAACGAGCTCTATCCCAAGGCCTATGCCGATGCCGTGGAGCAGGAGAAGCTGGACGTGGTGTCCTGGCCCAACGTGGAGGTTCTGGAGGCCGGCAAGGACGGCCTGACCTTTAAGGCCACCGTCACTGTCCGTCCCGAGGTGAAGCTGGGCGAGTACAAGGGCCTCACCGCTGAGAAGGAAGAGGTCAAGATCACCGACGAGGACATCGACAACGAGCTCAAGCCCTACATCAACCGCGCCAGCCGTATGGTGACCGTGGAGCGTGAGGCTCAGAACGGCGACACCGTGGTCATCGACTTCGAGGGCTTCAAGGACGGCGTTCCCTTCGACGGCGGCAAGGCCGAGGGCCACAGCCTGGAGCTGGGTTCCGGCGCCTTCATCCCCGGCTTTGAGGATCAGCTGGTTGGCACCAAGGCCGGCGACGAGAAGGACGTGAACGTCACCTTCCCCGAGGACTATCACGCCGAGGATCTGGCCGGCGCCCCCGTGGTGTTCAAGGTCAAGGTCCACGAGGTCAAGGAGAAGCAGCTGCCCACCGTGGATGACGAGTTCGCCAAGGATGTGTCCGAGTTTGACACCCTGGAGGCCTTCAAGAAGGATCTGGCCGACAAGCTGACCGAGCGCCGTGAGGCCCAGGCCAAGCGCGCCTTTGAGGCCGCTATCATGGAGCAGGTCATGGACAACATGGAGGTTGAGATCCCCGACGCCATGGTGGCCTACGAGACCGACCAGATGGTGGAGGATATGGCCCGCCGCATCCAGGCTCAGGGCATCCCCTTCGAGCAGTATATGGCTATGACCGGTATGACCATCGACATTGTCCGCTCTCAGGCCGCCGCCGCCGCCATGGAGCGGGTGCGCCGTGACCTGGCTCTGGGCGCCGTTGTGGCTGCTGAGAACATTGAGATCAGCGACGAGGACCTGGAGGCCGAGTATAAGCGCCTGGCCGACGAGTACCACATGGAGCTGGATCAGGTGAAGGCCGCCGCTCCCGCTGAGGACGTGAAGAAGGGTCTGGCCATCCAGAAGGCCGAGCAGGTCATCTATGACAGCGCCAAGGTGGGCAAGACTCCCGCCAAGAAGAAGACCACCAAGAAGAAGGCTGAGGAGGCCGAGGGTGAGGCTGCCGAGGGCGAGGAGAAGCCCAAGAAGCGCCGCACCACCAAGAAGAAGACCGAGGAGGCTCCCGCTGAGGAGGCTCCCGCTCAGGAGAAAACTGAGGAATAAGACGCCGTGAGGCGGGCATACTTTGAGGTAAGCCTGCCCAAGGGTGGGGATGGTCCGGGGCCCGGGTCTCTGAGAGGGAGGCCCGGCGCCCCGACATCAGAATAAAGGAGTTTCGCAATCATGAGCTTAGTACCCTATGTAGTGGAGCAAACCAATCGGGGCGAGCGGTCCTACGACATTTTCTCCCGCCTGCTCAACGACCGCATCATCTTCCTGGGCGAGGAGGTCAATGCCACTACCGCCAGCCTGGTGGTAGCCCAGCTGCTCTACCTGGAGGCCCAGGACCCGGACAAGGACATTCAGTTCTATATCAACAGCCCCGGCGGCTCCGTCACCGATGGTATGGCCATCTATGATACCATGCAGTACATCAAGTGTGATGTATCCACCATCTGCATCGGTATGGCGGCCAGCATGGGGGCCTTCCTGCTCTCTTCCGGCGCCAAGGGCAAGCGCCTGGCACTGCCCAACGCGGAGATCATGATCCATCAGCCCTCCGCCGGCACCCAGGGCCAGATCACTGATATGGCCATCCACCTCAAGCGCCTGGAGATCATCAAGAAGCGTATGAACCAGATCCTGGCCGACAACACCGGTAAGAATGTAGCGGAAGTCACTGCCGCCTGTGAGCGCGACAACTTCATGTCCGCTGAGGAAGCCAAGGAGTTTGGCCTGATCGACAAGGTCATCTATTCCCGGTAATCTGCGGGGGAGCGGGGAGGAAACGCCCCGCTCCCTTTCCGGCTTTTTACCTGCTCCCATCTGCAACCAATCCAGAGTACGACGAGGTAACGATATGCCAAAAAACGACGAGCGCAAAAGCGTACGCTGTTCCTTTTGCGGCAAGCACCAGGACCAGGTGGCCCGCATCATCGCCGGCCCCGGGGCCTATATTTGTAATGAGTGCGTCCACCTGTGCATGAGCATTCTGGACGACAACTACGACCCGGAGGAGGCCCTGTCCCCCGATATCCCCGATGTGATCCCCACTCCCCGGGAGATCCGGGATGTGCTGGACCAGTATATCATCGGCCAGGAAGACGCCAAGGTGGCCCTGTCCGTGGCGGTATACAACCACTATAAGCGCATCTACTTCGGTGGCGGGGAGGATGTGGAGCTCCAGAAGAGCAACATCCTGCTCATGGGCCCCACTGGCTGCGGCAAGACCCTGTTTGCCCAGACCCTGGCCCGCATCCTGAAGGTGCCCTTCGCCATTGCCGACGCCACCACCCTCACCGAGGCGGGCTACGTGGGCGACGACGTGGAGAACATCCTGCTGCGTCTGGTCCAGGCCGCCGACTACGACATTGAGCTGGCCGAGCGGGGCATCATCTATGTGGATGAGATCGACAAGATCGCCCGTAAGAGTGAGAACACCTCCATCACCCGCGACGTGTCCGGCGAGGGTGTGCAGCAGGCCCTGCTGAAGATTCTGGAGGGTACCGTGGCCAATGTGCCCCCCCAGGGTGGCCGCAAGCACCCCCATCAGGAGTTCATCCAGATCAACACCAAGAACATCCTCTTCATCTGCGGCGGCGCCTTCGACGGCATGGAGAAGATCATTGAGCAGCGTCTGGACAAAAAGACCATCGGCTTCGGCGCCGAGATCCAGAGCAAGAAGGAGAAGGATACCGCCATCTTCAAGGAGGTCCAGCCCCACGACCTGCTGAAGTTCGGCATCATCCCCGAGCTGGTGGGCCGTCTGCCGGTGATCACCACCCTGAACGCCCTGGACAAGGACCAGCTGGTGCGCATCCTCACCGAGCCCAAGAACGCCCTGGTGAAGCAGTACCAGAAGCTGCTGGAGTACGATATGGTGGATCTCACCTTTGACACCGCCGCCCTGGAGGCGGCCGCCGACAAGGCTATTGAGCGTGGTATCGGCGCCCGCGGACTGCGGGCGGTGCTGGAGGAAGTCATGACCCAGGTCATGTACGACGTGCCTTCCGATCCCACCATCACCAAGGTGACCATCACCGCCGAGAGCGTCAAGGACCATGTGCCTCCCACGGTGGAGCACGACCCGGAGCGCACCCACCGGCCCAGGCTGGGCGGCGCGTCCCTCCGTGCCGAGCACGGCGGAAAGGCCCCAAAGGGCAACGTGTCCTGAACAGAACAGCCATAAGACCAATATAGGAGACAGGAACCGGGAGACTGGGCAGGACCGGCCGCCCCCGGTCCTGTCTCCTGTTTCATATTCCCGAGAGGAGGGAAGTCCATGCAAACCAATCTGCCCGCGGTCATGCCCGCCCTGGCCCTGCGGGGCCTGACCATTTTTCCCAATATGATGCTCCACTTTGACGTGGGCCGGGAGGCCTCCATCAAGGCCCTGGACGAGTCCATGACCTCCGGCCAGCCTATTTTCCTGGTGGCCCAGCGGGACATGGCGGTGGAGGAGCCTAAGGAGGCCGACCTCTACCGGGTGGGTACTATCAGCACCGTCCGCCAGATTCTCCGCCTGCCCGGCGGTAATGTGCGGGTGATGGTGGAGGGCGTCAGCCGCGGACGGCTCCAGTGCCTGACCCAGACCACGCCATACTTCACCGCCCAGGTGGAGGAGATCCCGGAGGAGACCACCTTCCGCCGCTCTGCCCGCACCGAGGCGCTGATCCGTCAGACCTACGAGCTGTTTGAGAACTACATCGACCTGGCCCCCAAGATGACTCCCGACATTCTGCTGTCGGTGCTCTCCAGCGAGGAGCCGGGCTATATTGCCGACTACATCGCCCAGAACCTGCCCATGCGCACCGGGGACAAGCAGGCCATTCTGGAAGAGTTGCGCCCCGTCCGCCGGCTGGAGAAGCTGTGCCAGAACCTCCGCCGGGAGGTGGCCATTCTGGAGCTGGAGCACCAGATGCAGGACAAGGTGCGGGACCAACTCACCCGGAGCCAACGGGACTATGTGCTGCGGGAGCAGCTGAAGGTCATCCAGCAGGAGCTGGGGGAGGACGGCCAGGGGGACAGCGAGCTGGAGGAGTACCGCCAGCGTATTGCCCAGGCCAAGCTGCCCCAGGAGGTGGCGGACAAGCTGACCAAGGAGCTGGGCCGGCTGGAGAAGCAGCCCTTCGGCTCCGCCGAGGCTACCGTGCTGCGCAACTACCTGGACACTGTGCTGGAACTGCCCTGGGGCAAGTATACCAAAGAGCGGGTCAACGTGGAGGCCGCCCGGAAGGTGCTGGATGGGGACCACTACGGCCTGGAGAAGGTAAAGGAACGTATCCTGGAGTTCCTGGCCGTCAAGCAGCTTTCTCCCCAGATGAAGGGGCAGATCATCTGCCTGGTAGGCCCGCCCGGCGTGGGTAAGACCTCCATTGCCACCAGCGTGGCCCACGCCATTCATCGGAATATGGCCCGCATCTCTCTGGGCGGCGTCCACGACGAGGCTGAGATCCGGGGCCACCGCAAGACCTATGTGGGGGCTATGCCCGGCCGCATCATTGCCGCCATCAAGCAGGCCGACAGCTGCAATCCGCTGCTGCTGCTGGATGAGATCGACAAGCTGGGCAACGACCAGCGGGGCGATCCCGCCTCCGCGCTGCTGGAGGTGCTGGATGCCGAGCAGAACGCTACCTTCCGGGACCACTTCCTGGAGGTGCCCTTCGATCTGTCCGACGTGCTCTTCATCACCACCGCCAACACCCTGGACACCATCCCCAAGCCCCTGCTGGACCGGATGGAGGTCATTGAGCTGAGCAGCTACACCGACGAGGAGAAGGTGGAGATCGCCAAGCGCCACCTGATCCCCAAGCAGATCAAGCGCCACGGCCTGACAAAGGCCAAGTTCAAGCTGTCCGACGACGCACTGCGTACCCTCATCCGGGGTTACACCCGGGAGTCCGGTGTGCGTATCCTGGAGCGGCAGATCGGCGCCCTGTGCCGTAAGGCCGCTATGCGCCTGGTGACAGGAACTGTAAAGTCGGTCAGCGTTACAGAGAAAAATCTGGAGGAGCTGTTGGGCATTCCCCGGTATCACCCCGACCACATCCCCCAGACCGAGCAGGTGGGCGTAGTCAATGGTTTGGCCTGGACCAGCGTGGGAGGAGAGATCCTGGAGGTGGAGGTGGCCGTGGTGCCCGGCACCGGCAAGGTGGAGCTTACCGGCAACCTGGGCGACGTGATGAAGGAGTCTGCCCATGCCGCCCTGACCTATATCCGCAGCCGGGCCGCCCAGCTGGGCATTGAGGCCGACTTCCACAAGACAAAGGATCTCCATATCCACTTCCCGGAGGGAGCGGTGCCCAAGGACGGCCCCTCCGCCGGCATCGCCATCACCACCGCCATGGTGTCCGCCCTCACCGGGCTGCCGGTCAAGACGGAACTGGCGATGACAGGCGAAGTTACTTTACGGGGCAGAGTGCTGCCCATCGGCGGCCTGAAAGAAAAGACCATGGCCGCTTACCGCAACGGCATCCGCACCGTTCTCATCCCGGCGGACAATGAGAAGGACCTGGAGGAGATCGATCCCACCGTCAAGGCGGGCCTGCGGTTCGTGCCTGTGGAGCAGGTGGATCAGGTGCTGGCTGAGGCTCTGGACCTGAAGGTATGTGAACCTGCCCAGCCGCTGGCCCAGCCCCACACCGGGGCCCAGACCGCCGAGCGGCCCAATCTGCGCCAGTAAGACGGGGGCAAACCCCCGCTGCGCATACACATTTGGGAGGTAATTATGCCCATCAATCTGCAAAAAGCGGAATTTGTCCGCTCCGCCGCCAAGGCGTCTGATTTTCCCCGGGACCGGCTGGCCCAGGTGGCCTTTGCCGGCCGCTCCAACGTGGGCAAGTCCTCAGTGATCAACCGGCTCCTGAACCGGAAGAACTTTGCCCGGGTGGGCGCAGCCCCCGGCAAGACCACCCACATCAACTACTTCCTCATCGACTCCGCCTTCTATCTGGTGGACCTGCCGGGCTACGGCTATGCCAAGGTGTCCCTGGCGGAGAAGCAGCGGTGGGGCCGGCTCATGGAGGAGTGGTTTGCGGACAACTCTCTGATGACACTGGGGCTGATGATCGTGGATTCCCGCCACAAGCCCACCGCCGACGACTGTACCATGGCTCAGTGGTTCAAGAACAGCGGGAAGCCCTTTGCCGTGGTGGCCAACAAGCTGGACAAGCTGCGCAAGAGCGACATCGAGCCCAATCTGGCCCGCATCCGGGAGACCCTGGAGCTGGATGATAGTGTAAAGGTAATTCCCTTTTCGGCTGAGAAGGGAGATGGAAAACAGGAACTGCTCAATCTGATTCTGGACCACGCGGAGGGACTGGCATGAGATATGTGAAGCTGCTGCGGGACGGCAAGGGCGTATGGGGTGTGCTCCAGGGGGACCTGGTGCGCACCCTGACCAAGCCTCCCTTTGAGGAGATCTGCTACGACGGGGAGAGTCTGCCTCTGGAGGCCTGCCGCCTTCTGGCCCCCTGCGAGGCCACCAAGATCGTGTGCGTGGGCAAGAACTACTACGACCACGCCATGGAGATGGGGGAGGGGGTACCTGAGCAGCCCATCCTCTTCCTGAAGGCCCCCAATACCCTCAACCACCCCGAGGGAACCGTCCACGCCCCCGCCTTTGTGGAGCGGCTGGACTACGAGGGGGAGCTGGCCTTCGTCATCCGCCGCCGGGCAAAGGATGTAAAGGCAGAGAACTTTGCAGACTATATCCTGGGCTACACCTGCCTCAACGATGTCACCGCCCGTGACGTGCAGAAGGGGGACGGCCAGTGGACCCGGGGCAAGAGCATGGACGGCTTTGCCCCTCTGGGCCCCGTGGTCACCGACGAGGTGGACCCCGACGCTCTGGCCATCGAGACCCGGCTTAACGGGGTGGTGGTCCAGCAGGGGAACACCAGCCAGTTCATGACGGCGGTGCCTCAGCTGCTGGAGTTCATCACCGCCTCCATGACCCTGGAGCCCGGCGACGTGGTGACCACCGGCACCCCGGCAGGGGTGGGACCCATGGCCCCCGGTGACACCGTGGAGGTGACCGTTCAGGGCATCGGTACCCTGCGGAACCACATCATCTGAGCAGAGGCCGGACCGGCTGGGCAAACCCGCCGGTCCGGCTTGTGTTTTTCGGGAAAATTTGATATAATCGGAATCAAATTATGGACAGAACTGAGGTGAAATGGAATGGAGCGGCGAATCGTGCTGGGGAAGATGCTCAACCTGCGGGATCTGGGCGGCTACCCTACGGCGGATGGGAGGACCACCCGGTGGGGCGTTCTGCTGCGGGGGGACAAACCTATGGGATTGACCGACGCCGATGTCCAGCTTCTGCTGGAGCGGAACATCACTACTATCATCGACCTGCGCAGCCCGGCGGAGGCGAGACAGTTCCCTGACGAACTGACGGCCCGTTCCGGCTTCTCCTGCCATTTCATTCCCATGTCTACCGGCGAGAAACTGCCCAACGAGGAGGAGCTCATCGGCCTGGGCTATTTCCGCACCTTGGAGCGGAAGGACACCATACGCTCGGTGCTGGAGACCATCGCCGACGCACCCGGTGGCGTGCTCTTCCACTGTATGGCAGGGAAGGACCGCACCGGCTGCATCGCCGCCCTGCTGCTCACTCTGGCGGGAGTGGACCGGCTGGATATCCTGGCCGACTATCAGGTGTCCCAGACCTATATCCGCCCGGTGATCCGGTGGATGCGGGAGACCCGCTCCGACCTGCCCGCCTATGTGGGCCTCTCCAAGCCGGAATATCTGGAGGATTGCCTGGAGAGGTTGGAGGGGGCCTACGGCTCTGTTTTGGACTATCTGTATGCCGCCGGACTGACCGATCCGGTACTGGACCGGCTGAAACGCAAACTGTTGGAGGAATGACCATTGGGTTCTCTGCGTGAATTTGCCCAGCATATGGACTGGTGGGGACTTGTGACTCTGTTCATCAGCGCCGTGGCCGCCCTGCTGTGCATTACCCTGCATGAGCTGTCTCACGGCTTTGTGGCCTACCGGCTGGGGGACCCCACCGCCAAAAACGCCGGGCGGCTCACCCTCAATCCCATCAAGCATCTGGACCTCATCGGCCTTTTGATGATGGTGGTGGTCAAGGTGGGCTGGGCCAAGCCGGTGCCGGTGGATATGCGCTACTTCAAGCATCCCAAACAGGGTATGGCCATCACCGCCCTGGCGGGACCGATAGCCAACTTCCTCACCGCCCTGGCGGCGGTGGCTCTGGCCTCCGTTGTCTGGCACTTCGCCCCCATCAGCAAGGGCAGCCTGCTGGCCCTGTGTTTCCTGTCCAATATGGCCCTGCTGGGGGTTGGCATGGGGCTGTTCAACCTGATCCCCATTTCCCCGCTGGACGGATCCAAGATCCTGTTCGCCTTCCTGCCCGACAGGACCTACTATACCATCCTCAAGTATGAGAAATATGTGATGGGCCTGCTCATCATCCTGGTGCTGCTGGGGGTGTTCAACAAGCCCCTGACCTTCCTGATGGTCCAGTGCCTGCGGGGGCTGTGCGCCATCACCGGAATGCCGCTGGAATGGCTGCTCTATCTCCAGGACGTTTCCACTATTCTGAACCTGTTTTGAGGTGAGTGCCATCGAAACGCCCATTTACCATCTGGAAAAAGTGGTCAAGAACCGGGAGGATATGGAGGACTTCAACGGTCCCCTGGACCTGATCCTCCATCTGCTGAGCAAGAACAAGATGGAGATCAAGGACATTCAGATCTCCCTGATTCTGGACCAATATCTGGCCTGGATGGACCAGCGGCGGCAGCTGGACCTGGAGGTGGCCAGCGAGTTCGTCACCATGGCGGCCCAGCTGGTCTACATCAAGACCCGGATGCTGCTGTCCATCCACGATGAGGAGGCCCTCACCGAACTGGAACAGCTGATGGCCTCCCTGGAGGAGCATCAGCGGCGGGAGGACTATGTCCGTATCAAGGCGGTGGTGCCCACCCTGTCCGACCGCTATGCGGTGGGGCGGGACTACCTGACCAAGCCGCCGGAGGCCATCCAGGCGGACAAGACCTACCGCTACGTCCACAAGCCTGAGGACCTGCTGAAGGCCATGAAGTCGGTCCTGGCCCGGACCGACCACCGACTGCCGCCCCCTATGGCCGCCTTCGAGGGCATCGTGGGCCGGGAGCCCTACCCGGTGGCCGACAAGGCCGACGAGATTCTGGAGCGGCTGGCCCGGTTCGGGGTCACCCGGTTTTCCGCCCTGTTCCGGGGCAACCGGAGCCGGTCGGAGATCGTGGCCACCTTCATTGCTGTGCTGGAACTGTGCAAGGCCCGGCGGGTGCGCCTGGCCGGGACGGAGCAGGACTGCACCATCACCAGCACCGGGGAGGGCGGGGAAGAGCCCGACTACTCCACCGATGTTTATGAGCTGTCAGACGGGGGATAATCTATGGAAGTAAAGGAAATCGAATCGGCCATCGAGGGCATCCTCTTTGCCGCCGGGGAGCCGGTGGGAGTGGAACGGCTGTGCCTGGCCCTGGACCTGGACCGGGGCACCGTGGACACGGTGTGCAAACGCATGGCCGACCGCTACAGCTATGAGCGCCGGGGCATCCGGCTGGTGCGGCTGGAGACCAGCTATCAGCTGTGCTCTGCCCCTGAGTTCGCCCCCTACATCCGAAAAGCCTTTGAGACCCGCCGTCCGGCCCGGCTGAGCCAGCCCGCTCTGGAAGTGCTGGCCATCATTGCCTACCACCAGACTGCCACCCGGGCCTATGTGGACCAGGTGCGTGGGGTGGACAGCTCCTACACCATCGGCCTGCTGCTGGAGCGGGATCTGATCGAGGAGTGCGGCCGCCTGGCAGTGCCCGGTCGGCCCATCCAGTACCGCACCACCCAGACCTTCCTGCGGTCCTTCGGCCTGTCCAGCCTGGACGAACTGCCCGAGCTGCCCAATATGCCGCCGGAGGACGGACAGATTACCCTGGAGATGCAGGCGGCGGTGGAGCGGCTGAAGGCGGCGGAGGAAGGGGAGAACCTGTCCGCCATTACCGAAGAAGAGATCGAGGAAGCCGCCAGGGAGCTGGCCAAGTCTGAGGAGGAGTCTGGGGCATGATTGTGCTGCTGGTTCTGGGGATCGTGGTCCTGGCGCTGGTGCTGCTCAGCCTGATCCGGGTGGGGGTATGGGCGGAGTACGCCCAAAAGACCTTTACTGTTCGGCTGCTGGCAGGGCCGGTGCGGGTGACCCTCTTTCCCCGGAAGGCCAAACAGCCCAAACCGGCCAAGGCAAAAAAAGTTAAGGCATCCAAGCAAAAAAAGTCCAAGCCTCCAAAGAAGCCCAAGACGGCGGGGGAGATCTTTGATCTGGTGAAAGAACTGCTGCCGGTGGTGACCGACGCCGCCGGGCAGCTGCGGCGGAAGATCCGCATTGACCAGCTTTATTTGGACGTGGTTGTTGCCTCCGCCGATCCGGCCAAGACGGCGGTGAATTACGGCAGACTCAACGGGGCCATCGGTATGTTTTGGCCCCTGGTGGAGCAAAATTTCAAGGTGAAGGAGTGGCGCATCCGCACCAACGTGGATTTTACCACCGAGCATCCCACTGTATATCTGCGGGCGGCGGCCACATTGACCATCGGGCAGATCCTTGCCTTGGGCGTCCGGGTGGCATCCAAGGTACTGCCCATCCTTTCCAAACAAAAAAGCGGGAGCAAATCCCGGCAGGAAACACAGAAAGAGGCGGTTTAAGCTATGGAAAAGCATCCTATCGGAGATCTGATGGGCGAGATCGTGGACAAGGTCCGTGAGATCGCAGACGCCAACACCATTGTGGGCCAGCCCATCGTCACCGGCGAGGTGACCATCATCCCCATCTCCCGGCTCAGCGTGGGTGTGGGCTCCGGCGGCACTGAGTTTGGCAGCAAGCACAAGAAGCCGGAGGACAACAGCTGCTTCGGCGGCGGCGCCGGGGCGGGCATCAACCTGATCCCGGTGGGCTTCCTGGTGGTCAAGGACGGCTCGGTGAAGCTGCTGCCTGTGGCGCCTCCCGCCGCTACCACTGTGGACCGGGTGGTGGAGATGGTGCCCGAGGCCATCGACAAGATCACGGACTTCATTGAGAAGCAGCAGGAGAAGAAAAAGGCAGAGAAGGCCGCCAACCCGGGCACGGATAAAACGGGATTTGAGGGCATATACTAACGGCATCGATGTGAGGTGATGCTGTTTTGAAACGCTGGTGCGCCCTTTTGCTGGTTCTGTCTCTGCTGGTTCTGCCCGTTTTCGGGGCAGAACCCACCCTGTCCGCCTCCTCGGCCATCCTGATGGACAAAGAGAGCGGGCGGGTGCTCTATGAGAAAAACGCCCGGGAACAGAGGAGCATCGCCAGCATCACCAAACTGATGACCGCCCTGGTGGCGGTGGAACTCCATCCCGACCTGTCCTCCACGGTAACCATCAAGCGTGAGTGGACGGGGGCGGAGGGCTCTTCCATGTACCTCAAGCCGGAGGAGAAGGTCACCCTGGAGGCCCTGCTCTACGGGCTGATGCTCTCCTCGGGCAACGACGCGGCCCTGGCCATTGCAGGCTACTGCGGGGGAGACGTGGAGAGCTTCGTGGCGGAGATGAACAAAAAGGCCGCCCAGTTGGGCATGAACGACACCCACTTTGCAAATCCAAACGGTCTGGATGACCCGGACCACTACTCCACCGCCTACGATATGGCCATCCTGGCCCGGGCGGTACTGGAGCGGGAGGAACTGCGGACCATCGTTTCCACCCGGTCTATCTTCATTGCCGGGCGGAGCCTGACCAACCACAACAAACTGCTGTGGCGGTATGAGGGGTGCACCGGCCTGAAAACGGGCTACACCGACGAGGCGGGACGGACCCTGGTGTCCAGCGCCTTGCGGGATGTCCAGGAGCTCATCGCCGTCACCCTCAACGCCCCCAACGACTGGGCCGATCACGCCGCCCTCTTTGACTACGGCTTTGCCACCTATCCCCGGACCCTGGTGGCGTCGGCGGGGGAGTGGACCCACATTCCGGTGACGGGCAGTCTGTGCCCTTTCACCCGGGTGAGCACCGTGTCCGACTTCTATTACCCGCTGGCCCAGGGCGAGACCGTCCAGCGTACGGTGGACCTGCCGGAGGAGGTGGAGGCCCCGGTGGAGGCCGGGTTCCCGGCGGGGAGCCTCACACTCACCCTGAACGGGGATGAGATCGGCCGGCTGCCCCTGCTCTACCAGACGGGGGCGGTCAACAACGTGGCCCCTCTCCGGTGGTGGCAGCGGCTGTTTGGATGAATTTGACACAATACAGAAGAGGTCTGCCGTTTTACGGCAGGCCTCAACTGCGGAAAGGAGACTGCCGGTGGAAGAACGGCTGCAAAAAATACTCTCGGCCAACGGCGTTTGCTCCCGCCGGGCGGCGGAGGGCTGGCTGGCGGCGGGCCGGGTGACAGTGAACGGCAAGCCTGCCGTTGTAGGCGATAAGGCCGACCCGGACAAAGACGATATCCGGGTGGACGGCAGGCCCATGAAGGGTCCTGAAAAGCGTACTTATCTGATGCTCAACAAGCCAAGGGGCTATGTCACTACCCTGTCCGACGAGAAGGGACGGAAAACGGTGGCCGACCTGGTACAGAACTGCGGCGTCCGGGTATGGCCGGTGGGCCGTCTGGACCTGGATTCGGAGGGGCTGCTTATTCTCACCGACGACGGGGAGCTGACCCAGCGGCTCATCCATCCCAGCCATGAGGTGGAGAAGGAGTATCTGGTGTGGGTGAAAGGAGATATCCCCGCCGCTCTGCCGGTGCTGCGGAGTCCCATGGAGCTGGACGGTGTGCCCCTCAGTCCTGCCCAAGTGGAGCGAGCGGGGGAGGGGATTCTGTCCGTCACCATCCATGAGGGGCGCAACCGGCAGGTGCGGCGGATGTGCGCCGCCGCCGGACTCCAGGTCACCCGCCTGCGCCGGGTGCGGGAGGGAGCCCTCACCCTGGGAGAGCTGAAGCCGGGCCGCTGGAGAGTCCTCAGCGGGGAAGAAGTGGCCCTGCTGGAGCAGGTCCCACCCAGAGCCTGAGGGACTTTTTGCAGGAAATGATAGAATTCTTGCAAAAAGGGGATTGCTTTTCTTTCGGAAAACCAGTATGATAGTGTTTACTGAATCAAGGGACGTACCGCGGCTGCGCGGCCGTCTTTCTGTCCGGTCTGTCCACGGTCACACCGGGGGATGGACCGGGATTCTTTGTCATCAAGGTTAACGGCGTTATGTCGACAGGGATCAGAACGCCGGGAGGTACTGGTTATGCCGAAAGATATTCTCTCTACCATTCAATCTGAAATGAATACCTTCTCCAAGGGGCAGAAGCTCATCGCCAACTTCATCCTGGAGTCCTACGACAAGGCCGCCTTCATGACGGCCAGCAAGCTGGGCAAGACGGTGAAGGTGAGCGAGTCTACCGTGGTGCGCTTTGCCGCCGAGCTGGGCTACGACGGCTATCCCGCCATGCAGAAGGCCCTGCAGGAGATGATCCGCAGCAAGCTCACCTCTATCCAGCGCATCGAGGTGACCAACGACCGCATCGGAGACCACGACATTTTGTCCATGGTGATGCAGTCCGACATTGAGAAGATTCGCCTGACCATGGAGGAGACCGATCAGACCCAGTTCCAGCGTGCAGTGGACGCCATCGTCAAGGCCCGACACATCTATATTCTGGGCGTGCGCTCCGCTGCCGCCATCGCCAGCTTTATGGGGTTCTATTTTACCCTGATCTTCAACAATGTGACTATCATCCACACCACCTCCAGCAGCGAGGTCTTTGAACAGCTGCTTCACATCGGGCCGGAGGACGTGATCATCGGTATCAGCTTCCCCCGGTACTCCCGCCGGACAGTGAAGGCCATGCAGTTTGCCCACGACCGGGGGGCGGAGGCCATTGCCATTACCGACTCGGCGGCATCCCCGCTGGCCCCCTATTCTACCATCACCCTGCTGGCCAAGAGCGACATGGCCTCCTTCGTGGATTCCCTGGTGGCCCCCCTCAGCCTGGTCAACGCCCTGATCGTGGCCATCGGCCGGAAGAAGAACGACGACCTCTCTCGTACCTTTGAGAGTCTGGAACGAATCTGGGACGAGTATGAGGTCTATGAGAAGGTGGACGAAAACCCTTGAGTGAGATCATCGTGATCGGCGGCGGCGCCGCCGGGTGTATGGCGGCCCTGGCCGCCGCGGAGCAGGGCGTGTCCGTTACCCTGCTGGAGCGCAACCCTAAGCTGGGCCGCAAGCTGTACATCACCGGCAAGGGCCGGTGCAACGTGACCAACCACTGCACGGTGCAGGAGTTGCTGCAAAATATTCCCGGCAACAGCCGGTTCCTGACCAGCGCCGCCACCCGCTTTACTCCCGAGGAGGCGGAAGCCTTTTTTGAAGGTCTGGGTGTGCCCCTGAAGGTGGAGCGGGGTAACCGGGTGTTTCCCCAGTCCGACAAGGCCGCCGACATCATCGACGCCCTGCTGCGTGCCCTGCGGAAGGCCCGGGTGGACATCGTTCAGGACCGGGCTGTCGGCCTGATCCTGGAGGAGGGATGCATCACCGGCGTGAAAGGGGAGAAGGGGACCTATCCCTGCAAAGCGGCGGTGGTGGCCACCGGCGGCGTGTCCTATCCGCTCACCGGCTCTACCGGCGATGGCTACGACTTTGCCCGGGCCCTGGGTCATACCATTGTGGAGCCCCGGCCTTCTCTTGTGCCTCTGGTGGCGGAGCAGGCCTTCTGCGCCCAGATGCAGGGTCTCAGCCTGCGGAACGTGGCCATCCAGGTGAAAAACAGCAAGAAAAAGACGGTGTATGCCGAGCAGGGGGAGATGCTCTTCACCCACTTCGGTATCACCGGACCCCTGATCCTCTCCGCCTCCGCCCATATGCGGGACATGGGGAAGGAGCACTACTACATCCTGCTGGATCTGAAACCCGCCCTGGACCAGGAGAAGCTGGACGCCCGGGTGCTCCGGGACCTGGGGGAGGGTGCCAACAAGGACTTCCGCCATGTGCTGGAGGGGCTGGTGCCCCGGCTTATGGTGCCGGTGGTGCTGGAGCTGACCAGCATTCCCGGTGACCTGAAGGCCAACTCGGTGACCAAGGGGCAGCGCCGCCGGTTGGTGGAGACCCTCAAGTGCATTCGCATCGATATTTCCGGACCCCGGCCCATCGCCGAGGCCATTGTCACTGCCGGCGGCGTCAAAACTTCTGAGGTAGACCCCCATACCATGGCCTCCAAGAAGGCTGGCGGGGTCTTTTTTGCCGGGGAAGTGCTGGATGTAGACGCCTACACCGGCGGCTTTAATTTGCAGATCGCCTGGTCCACCGGCCGGGCGGCGGGACGAGGCGCGGCGGAGTTCGTCCGTCCCTCCAAGGAGGCAGAGTGATATGACCAAGCACAGGAGCATTGCCATCGACGGACCCTCCGGGGCGGGGAAATCCACCCTGGCCCGGGCGCTGGCAAAGGCGCTGGGTTATCTGTATGTAGACACCGGAGCTATCTACCGTACCGTTGGCCTGCGGGCCTTTCGTACCGGCGCAGACCCGGAGGACAGAGAGGCGGTGATCGCCCTGCTGCCCGGCCTGGACATCGGTCTGGGCTACGGGGAGGACGGGGAGCAGCGGATGTACCTCAATGGAGAGGACGTATCCCAGGCCATCCGGCAGCATGAGATCTCTCGGTATGCCTCCTGCGTGTCCGCCATCCCTGAGGTGCGTGCCTTTCTGCTGGACCGCCAGCGAAAACTGGCCCAGGAGCACGATGTGGTGATGGACGGCCGGGATATCGGCACTGTGGTGCTGCCCCAGGCTGACGTAAAGATCTTCCTCACCGCCGCTCCCGAGGCGCGGGCCCGCCGCCGCTGGCTGGAGCTGAAGGAGCGGGGCCAGAGCGCCGATTACGAAGCGGTGCTGCGGGACGTGAAGGAGCGGGATGAGAAGGACAGCACCCGCTCTGCCGCACCTCTGCGTCAGGCGGAGGATGCGGTTTTGGCCGATACCACCCAGCTGGACCTGCAACAAAGCTTGGACCTGCTGATTCAGATTGCAAAGGAGCAGTTGCAGGCATGAATATCATCTATATCCTGGCCTATATCGTTCTCTGGCCGGCCTTTCGTATCTTTAAACCCACCCGCTGCATCAACAAGAAGAACTTTCCGGAGGGGGGCGCCCTGCTGTGCGCCAACCACACCCGGATGAGCGACCCCCTCTTTGTGGCCTACGCCCTGGGCCTGAAGCACCAGATCCACGTCATGGCCAAGGAGGAGGTCATGCACTGGCCCATCATCGGCTGGATCCTGAAGCACGGCGGCATTTTCGGCGTCAAACGGGGCCAGGCTGACATCGGGGCCATCAAGACCGCCATGAAGTATCTGAAAAACGGAGAGCTGCTGCTCATGTTCCCCGAGGGTACCCGTCATCAGGACGGGGATATGGGAGACGCCAAGACGGGCGCCGCCATGCTGGCTGTCCGCACCGGCGTGCCCATCGTGCCCATATATGTTCCGGCGGAAAAGCGGTGGTTCCGCTGGAATCCGGTGGTCATTGGAGAGCCCTATTACCCCAAAACCGCCGGAAAGCGGCCCACGCCGGAGGAGTATAAGAGCATTGCAGAGGACCTGATGAGACGGATCGAGGCTTTGCAGCCTCAGGCGGGACGATGAGGGTGGAACTGGCCCGGTCCGCCGGATTCTGCTACGGCGTCCGGCGTGCGGTGGAGCTGGCGGAACAGGCCGCCAAAAGCGGCAGACCCTGTGCCATGCTGGGCCCCATCATCCACAATGGCAGCGTCATTGACTATCTGAAGGAGCAGGGCGTGGCGCTGATCCAGTCTCCCGACCAGGTACCGCCCGGTACTGCCGTCATCATCCGCTCCCACGGGGAGGGGCGGGCGGTCCACAAGGCCCTGGAGGAGCGTGGCTGTCCCGTGATCGACGCTACCTGTCCCAATGTCTCCCGCATCCACCGCATTGTGGAGGAGGCGGAGGGGGAGGGCAGGCAGGTGCTCATTATCGGGATGCCCGACCACCCGGAGGTGGCTGCCATCGCCGGCTGGTGTGCCCACCCCGTTGTGCTGGAAGGGGAACAGGCTCTGGCCCAGTGGCTGGAGGAGGACCCCAAACGGCGGGAACTGCCCATCACCATGGTGTCTCAAACCACCTCCACGCACTTTATCTGGACAGAGTGCGTAAAAAAAGCAAAAAAAGAGTGTACAAATTTAAAAATTTTTGATACAATATGTAATGCTACGTATAAACGGCAGTCTGAGGCTCAGGCGCTGGCCGCCAAAAGCGATGCTATGGTCGTCATCGGCGGGCGGGAAAGCTCCAACACCAAACGGCTGGCCGAGTTATGCAAAGCGCTCTGTCCCATGGTCGTTTGGATCGAACGGGCGGCAGAGCTGGAACCTTCCACCCTGTACCGGAAGGCTTCTATTGGAATCACTGCGGGCGCGTCCACGCCTGAGTGGATTATAAAGGAGGTCTATGACAAAATGAGCGACGAAAACATTGAGATCGAGGAATCCTTCGCTGAAATGCTGGAGAAATCGATCAAGACTTTAAATACAGGGGAGAAGGTCACGGGCGTTGTCACTGGCATTACGCCCACTGAGATCTATGTGGATCTTGGCACCAAGCACGCCGGCTACATACCGGTGTCCGAACTGACCGACGACCCTACGGTCAAGGTCGAGGACCTGGTAAAGGTTGGCGATGAGATCGAGACTTACGTCATGCGCGTGAACGACCAGGAGGGTGTTGTCACCCTTTCCAAGAAGCGCCTTGACACCGTGAAGAGCTGGGAAGACGTGGAGCAGGCCAAGGAGGATCACACCACCGTCGAGGGCGTGGTCACCGAGGAGAACAAGGGCGGCGTCGTCGTGTCCATCAAGGGCGTGCGCGTCTTCGTGCCCGCTTCCCAGACCGGCCTGCCCCGTGACACCCCCATGAGCCAGCTGGTCAAGCAGAAGGTGCGCCTGCGCATCACCGAGGTCAACCGCGCCCGTAAGCGCGTGGTGGGCTCCATCCGCGCCGTCGAGGCCGAGGAGCGTGCCGCCAAGGCTGCCGAGGTGTGGGCCAACATCGAGGAGGGCAAGCGCTACACCGGTACCGTGAAGAGCCTGACCTCTTACGGTGCCTTCGTGGACATCGGCGGCGTGGACGGCATGGTCCACATCTCCGAGCTGTCCTGGTCCCGCATCAAGCACCCCTCCGAGGTCGTCTCTGTGGGCGACACCGTTGAGGTGTATGTCATCTC
Source organism: Flavonifractor sp. An91 (assembly GCF_002159225.1). Lineage (NCBI taxonomy): Bacteria > Bacillati > Bacillota > Clostridia > Eubacteriales > Oscillospiraceae > Flavonifractor > Flavonifractor sp. An91. Next base: position 54,682 of record NZ_NFHA01000009.1, read on the forward strand.
CTTCGACCCCGAGAAGAAGAAGATCTCTCTGGGCATGAAGGACCGCTCCCAGAACCCCTGGGAGGTCTTCACCAGCAAGTATCAGCCCGGCGACGTGGCCAATGTCCGCGTGGTCAAGCTGATGACCTTCGGCGCCTTTGCCGAGATCGTGCCCGGTGTGGACGGTCTGATCCACATCTCCCAGATTGCCGATCACCGCATCGACAAGCCCGGCGACGTGCTGAGCGAGGGCCAGATGGTGGACGTGAAGATCATCGACATCGACTACGACCACAAGAAGGTCTCCCTGTCCATCCGCGCTCTGCTGGAGGGCGGCGACGAGGAGGCTGCTCCCGAGGAGGAGTAATTCCGTCACCCAACCGGGGACGCCAGTGATGGCGTCCCCGGTTTTTTGCATTTTGGACCACAGAGCAGCACAGCGGAGGCTTTTTTGCCCGGATTCCCCGCTTTTTTACACAGACGCAAGGGATTTTACTTGCAAAGCATTGAAATCCGGTCTATAATGAACTTGTATCGGATAAAACAAGGTGAGGAGTGTATAGGAACCGGACAGATCTGCTTGGAGGTGGGATCGTGTTTCAGGTAGGGGACAAAATCGTTCACCCGATGCATGGTGCTGGTATTGTGGACAGCATCGTGCAGAAGAAAATCAACGGTGTCGTACGGGAGTACTACATTCTCAAGCTGCCTGTGGGCGGGATGCTGGTCATGATCCCCACGGAGAACAGCGAGGAGATTGGTGTGCGCCCGGTGATCAACGGGGAGGAGGCGGAACGCGTCATTGCCGCCATTCCCGGCATCGAGGTGGATATGACCCCAAACTGGAACCGCCGTTACCGGGAAAATATGCTCCGGCTGAAAAGCGGGGATTTGCTGGAAGTGGCTCGGGTGGTAAAGGGACTGACCCACCGGGATGAGGAGCGGGGCCTCTCCACCGGAGAGCGCAAGATGCTCCACTCCGCCAAACAGATTCTGATCTCAGAGATCGTGCTCTCCCAGAACGCCAGCTATGAGGACGTGGAAAAGCGCATCAATACCGCTATGGCGTAATAGGATACAACGGAGGGACGGCCAACCGCCCCGCCCATATCAAGCGATAAAAAGGGGCCGGCAGGCTCCTTTTTTGTAGAAGGAGGAACCAACATGGCAGGCATATTCTCCCGGCTGTTTCATCGGGACAGGCCGGAATCCCTCCGCTGCGGCGCGGTGGTGCCTGCGGCGGGCAGCTCCACCCGGATGGGGCAAGACAAAGTGCTGCTCCCCCTGGACGGGGTGCCGGTGATCATCCGTACCCTGCGGGCCCTGGACAACTGCCCCCTCATTGACGAGATCGTGGTGGTCACCCGGGAGGATTTGATCGTGCCCATCAGCGGTCTGTGCCGGGATGCCACCCTGTCCAAGGTGCGAAAGGTAGTACGGGGCGGGGAGACCCGCACCCAGTCGGTACTGGCCGGGGTGGAGGAGCTGAGCCGCTCCATCGAGCTGGCCGCCATCCACGATGGCGCCCGTCCTCTGGTGAGCCAGAAGGTACTGGAGGAAGCGATCCGCCGGGCGGCCCAGTGCGGCGCCGCCGCCCCCGCTGTGCCGGTGAAGGATACAGTAAAGGTGGCCCGGGACGGTCTGGTGGAGTCCACCCCCGACCGGTCGGTGCTCTACGCCGTCCAGACCCCCCAGGTGTTCCAACGGGATCTGATTCGAGGGGCCCTCACCAAGGCACTGGAGGCGGATGCCGACCTCACTGACGACTGCTCCGCTGTGGAGCGGCTGGGTATCGGGGTGGCTCTGACCCAGGGCGATTACTGCAACCTGAAACTGACCACGCCGGAGGACGTGGCTATGGCTGAGGCCCTGCTGGCCTGGAGGGAAGAAGTATGAGAATCGGACACGGATATGACGTACATAAGCTGGTGGAGGGCCGGAAGTTGATTTTGGGCGGGGTAGACATCCCCTGGGAGAAGGGGCTGCTGGGCCACTCCGACGCCGACGTACTGACCCACGCTATTATGGACGCCCTGCTGGGGGCGGCGGCCCTGGGGGACATCGGCAAGCTGTTCCCCGATAACGACCCGGCCTACGCCGGGGCGGACAGCCTGGTGCTGCTGGAGCGGGTGGGGGAGCGCCTCACCCAGGCCGGGTACCGGGTGGGCAACATTGACGCTACCATCCTGGCTCAACGCCCCAAGCTGGCCCCTCACATTTCCCAGATGAGGGCCAATCTGGCCGCCCGGCTGGGACTGGACGTGGATCAGGTCAGCGTGAAGGCCACCACCGAGGAGGGCCTGGGCTTTACCGGGACAGGGGAGGGTATGGCCGCCCACGTTGTCTGTCTGCTGGAGTCCATTTAAATGCACGGTTCACCCTTTGCTCCTCTTGCACATATGCTGGTGCGAGAGGAGCGTTTTTTATGGTCTATTATCTCATTGTCTGCCGCTCCCTGACCTATGCCCAGCGGACAGCCGCCGCGCTGGAGCGGGCGGGGATCACGGCCCGCATTCTTCGATCCCCCAAACTCATCGACCGGGAGGGGTGCAGCCACTCGGTGAAGGTGGCCGAGCGCAGCCTTACCAACGCCCTGGTGATCCTCAACCGGGCTGGCCTCACACCCAAGCGGATTTTCCTCCAGGCGGAGGACGGCGGCTACCGGGAGGTGGGGCTGTGATCTATCTGGACAGCGCCGCCACCACCCTGCAAAAGCCCCCCGCTGTGGCCCGGGCGGCGGCCTGGGCGGTGGGAAATCTGGCCAGCCCCGGCCGGGGCGGCCATCTGCCCGCCCGCCGGGCGGCGGAGACCGCCTTTGCCTGCCGTCAGGCGGCGGCCGACCTCTTCGGCATGGAGAGCCCTGAGCAGGTGGTGTTTACCTTCAACGCCACCCACGGCCTGAACATCGCCATCCGCTCCCTGGTGAAGCCGGGGGACCGGGTACTCATCTCCCCCTGGGAACACAATGCCGTCACCCGGCCGCTCCACGCCCTGGGGGCGGAGATCATGGTAGCCAAAGCCCCGCTGTTTGACTGGCAGGGGCTGCTGGACGCTTTTGAGGCCGGGCTGGAGGCGGACCCGGCGGCGGTGGTGTGCACCCACGTCTCCAATGTGTTCGGTTTCATCCTGCCCATGGAGGAGATTGCCGCCCTGTGCCGCCGCCGGAGGATTCCCCTCATCGTGGACGCATCCCAGTCTGCCGGCTGTCTGCCGGTGCGGCAGGAGAAGCTGGGGGCGGCCTTCATCGCCATGCCCGGCCACAAGGGGCTGTACGGCCCCCAGGGGACCGGGCTGCTCCTCTGCGCCGGGGAGGCGGTCCCTCTGATCCAGGGTGGTACTGGCAGCGCCTCCGCCCTCCAGACCATGCCCGACTATCTGCCAGACCGGCTGGAGGCGGGGACCCACAATCTGCCCGGCATTTCCGGACTGCTGGCGGGGCTGCGCTATGTGACCGCCCGCACGCCAGAGACTATCGGCAGGAGAGAGGGAGCTCTCATCCGACGGGCCGCCCAGGGGCTGGCCCGGCTGCCCCATGTAAAAGCTTTTCAGGCACGGGACCCGGCCTGTCAGAGCGGCGTGCTCTCCTTCCAGGTGGAGGGGATGGACTGTGAGGCGGTGGGGGAGACCCTGAGCCGCCGGGGCATCGCCGTGCGGGCGGGGCTCCACTGCGCCCCCCTGGCCCATGAAAACGCCGGCACTCTGGAGGCGGGCACCGTCCGGGCCAGTGTCTCCGATTTCAACACGGCGGCGGAGGTGGACCGGTTTGTGTGGGAGGTCTCCCGGCTGGTCCAGTCCTCCCGCTGAGCGAAATGCCCTCCAAGGCCCTCGGCCCGGAGGGTCTTTTGCTGCCAGGAAAGCGTCGGACCCCGTCGGATCTGAGGGAACGGTGAGCGGAATTCACAGAAAATTGATCTTGCTTACCCTTGTCAATCACAGGGGAATACAGTATAATAAATTGGTTAAAGTAGGTCGGTTCAACAGGACCGGCCAGGGAGCAATGACCGGCGCCGCCGGAGAGCGGGAGACGTGGGAGTATGGAAGGCATTTTATATCTGCTGCAGCAGCTCAAAGGGATGGTGACCCCCATCGGGATCTTCGATATCATCGACATCCTGATTATGGCGTTTATCATCTATAAGCTCATTATGCTCATCCGCCGCACCAGCTCCGGGGCGGTGGCAAAGGGCATTTTGGTGCTCATTGTGGCCCTGTGGGCCTCCAGCCTGCTTCAGCTTAACACCGTTAATTTCCTGCTGGGCAGGGTGGTGGAATGGGGCGTTGTGGCTCTGGTGGTCATTTTCCAACCGGAGATCCGCCGCTTCCTGGAGCAGATGGGCCGTACCAGCCTGGGCCAGGTTTTTACCCACGCTGAGGAACGCAACGAGCTGGATGGGGCCATCACCCAGACGGTGGAGGCCTACGCCTCTCTGTCCAAGTCCAAGACCGGTGCGCTGATGGTGTTTGAGCGGAAGAATATGCTGGATGATGCCATCAAGACAGGCACTGCCCTGGACTGCTCGGTGAGCGCCGAGCTGCTGAAAAACATCTTCTGGAACAAGGCCCCCCTCCATGACGGCGCCGTCATCGTCCGGGGCGGCCGGATCGTGGGCGCGGGCTGTATGCTTCCCATGTCGGGCAACGTGAATCTGTCCCGGGAGCTGGGTATGCGCCACCGGGCGGGCATCGGCGCCAGCGAGCACACCGACGCGGTGGTGGCCATCGTGTCGGAGGAGACCGGCTCCATCTCGGTGGCGGTGGGCGGGATGCTCAAGCGGCATCTGGCCCCCGAAACCCTGGAACGGCTGCTCCGCAATGAGCTTATGCCCGAGCAGGAACAGACCGAAGCTCCGTCCAAGTTCAAATTTATGTCGCTGTTCCGGGGCGGAAAGGGGGAGAAGCTGAATGGTGAGAAAGATCACTGATTCCAAGTGGTTCTATATTCTGGTCTCCCTGCTGCTGGCCTTCGCCCTTTGGATCTATGTGGGCAAGGAGGCCAACCCCCTGACCACCGGTACCGTCCGCAACGTACAGGTGGTATTCAGCGGCCTGGACGTGCTGGAAGAGCGGGGCCTGATGATCTCCCAGGGAGCCGATCAGATGGTGAGCCTCAATATCCAGGCCCGCCGGGAGGTGTTCAACCGCCTGTCCCAGGGGGATGTGACGGTGAATATCGATGTGTCCGGTATTACCGAACCGGGTGAGCAATCCATTCCCATCACCACCCGTATCATCAGCTATCCCCGATCCATCACCTCCACCGACGCCATCGATCTGCGGTATACAAGCCCCTCTACTGTGGACTTTACCGTGTCCCGCTGGACAGAAAAGGATGTGCCGGTACAGGCGGTCTTTGAGGGCAGTGTGGCTGAGGGCTATCAGCGGGGCGAGTTCTCCATCACCCCGGAGACCATTACCATCAGCGGCCAGGAGGAGCTGGTCAACGAGGTGCAGTATGCCCAGGTGACCGCGGCTCAGCAGGACCTGACCAGCACCTACAGTGAGCAGTGTCCGGTGACCCTCATGGATGCGGACGGAAACGCGGTGACTGGGAGCAACATTCAGGCCGATCCCCAAACCGTTCTGGTGACCCTGCCGGTGGAGGTGCTCAAGGAAGTACCCCTCACCGTCAACCTCATCGAGGGCGGCGGCGCTACGGCGGCCGACGCCAAGGTGACCTTCAGCCCCACCGACACCATCATGGTGTCTGGCGATCAGGCTGATGTGGAGGGCCTGAAGGAAATCTCCCTGGGTGATATCAAACTGGCCGACGTATACGGCACCAATGTGTTTACCAAGGAGATTGAGCTCTCCCCGGAGCTGACCAACGTCAGCGGCATTACCGAAGTGAATGTGACGGTGACCATTCAGGGTCTGGCTACCCGCACCATGAAGGTGGACAACATCGAGATCATCAACACGCCCGAGGGCTATGAGGCGGAGGCCATCACCAAGTCGTGCAGCGTCCTCATCCGGGGCCCGGAGGAGGAGGTCAATGAGATCACCGAGTCCCAGCTTCGGATCGTAGCCGACCTGTCCAACACCGATCCCTCCACCGGCAGCCGCACTGTCCCGGTCAAGGTCTATCTGGATGGCAGCAGCAGTGTGGGCGTGGTGGGCGAATATGCCATATCCGTATCCCTGACGTAGGTTTCTGTCATAGAACAAAGAGAAAATTCAAGGTGATCCCATGATTCAAACTGCAAAAGTAACCAAAGTATTTCCCGATGGCCGGGCGGAGGTGGCGGTGAAGCGTCAGTCCGCCTGCGGCCACGACTGCTCCAAGTGCGGCGGCGGATGCAGCGAGCTGATGGTCAGCTCCACCGTGGCCGTCATGGCGGCCAACCCGGTGCGGGCCATGCCCGGCGACATGGTGCGGGTGGAGTCCTCCACCGGCGGCATTCTGAAGGCGGCTGTGGTGGTCTATCTGGTGCCTTTTATCCTGTTTTTCCTGGGCTATTTTATCTGCGCTGCCTTTCAGCTGAGCAGCGGCATCAGCGCCGCGGTGGGCGGCATCGGCTTTGCCCTGGGCGTGCTGCTGGCGGTGCTGCTGGACCGGCAGGTCCGCCGCAACCGCTCCATTACCTTCTGCATCACCGCCATCAATCCCGCTGACTGATGTTCGGCTATGTGCGTCCCTGGCGGGACGAACTGAAGGTGCGCCAGAACCGGGACTATGAGGCCCTCTATTGCGGGGTATGCCACGCTCTGGGCAAGCGCCACGGCTTTCTGGCCCGGATGTTCCTCAACTACGACTTCACCTTCCTGGCTATGCTGCTGGACGGGGCCAAGCCGGAGCCTGCCTCCAGGCGATGTCCCGCCCGGCTGTGGTGCAGGAAGAAGACCTGCGTCCTCTCCGGCGGAGTGGACGCGGCTGCCGATGCCGGCACCATCCTCAGCTACTGGAAGCTGCGGGACACGGTGGACGACAGCGGGTTTTGGAAGGGTTTGCCTGCCCGGCTACTGTCCCGGCTGCTCCGCCGTGGCTACCGGAAGGCTGCCGCCGCCCGGCCTGATTTTGACGGCCAGGTGCGCCAATGTCTGACGGAGCTGCAGGAACTGGAGGGGGAGAAGTGTTCCTCCATCGACCGGACGGCGGACACCTTTGCCCGGCTGCTCACCGCTGCCGCGCCCCCCTCAGGGGACCGGGCACGGGACCGGGCCATGGAACAGCTGCTCTACCACATCGGACGGTGGATCTACCTGGTGGACGCCTGGGACGATCTGGAGGAGGACAAGCGTACCGGCTCCTACAATCCCATCCTGACCCGCTTTGACGGCAGGCCGGAGGAGGGACGGGAGACCATGCGCACCACTCTGCGTCACTCCCTCAATCTGGCCCGGTCCGCCATGGCCCTGCTGGAGCTGGGCCACTGGCAGGAGACGGTGGAGAATATCCTCTATCTGGGCCTGCCCGCCGTGGAAGAACTGGTTTTTACCGGCCAATGGAAGGCCGCCAATCATACAGACAGGAGAAAACATACATGAGCGATCCTTACAGCGTATTGGGTGTAAAGCCCGACGCCAGCGACGACGAGATCAAGCGGGCGTACCGGGAACTGGCCCGGAAGTACCATCCCGACAACTATCAGAACAATCCTCTGGCCGATCTGGCGGAGGAGAAGATGAAGGAGATCAACGAGGCCTACGACGCCATCACCAAGATGCGCTCCGGCGGCGGCCACCAGGGCGGAAGCTATCAGGGCGGCTATCAGCAGTCCTACGGCTCCTCCTCCCAGGGCTCCAGCCTGTACAACCAGGTCCGCCAGGCCATCAACATGGGGGATCTGAGCCGGGCCGAGCAGCTGCTCCGCTCCGCCCCCAACCAGGATGCCGAGTGGCACTTCCTCACCGGCTCTCTGGCCTACCGGAAGGGTTGGCTGGACGAGGCCACCCAGCACATCCAGATGGCCTGCAACATGGACCCCTCCAACGCCGAATACCGTCAGGCCCTGATGATGATGCGTCAGGGCGGCCAGGCCTACCGGCCCTACGGCTACGGCAGCGGCCCCGACGCCTGCGATATGTGTACCGCCTGTATGTGTCTCAACTGCCTGTGCGGCGGCTGCGGGAACTGAGCCATGGCAGGGCGTGGTTCTTATCGCGGCGGCGCGGGCCGGACAGCGCTGGTGGGCCTGCTCACCGGCTTGTCCCTCATCTCCCTCTACCTGGCCTTCCTGGCGCCCAGCGGCAAGCTGGCGCTGGTGGCGGTGGCGGGGGTGTTTCCGGCAGGGGCGGTGGTGTCCGCCAGCCTGGCCGCCGGGTTCTTCTGCTACGGCGCCACCGGTATCCTGGGTCTGCTCCTTGTCCCCAGCAAGAGTGTGGCGCTGCTCTACCTGATTTTCTTCGGATTGTGGCCCATGGTGAAAAGCTTGCTGGAGCGGCTGCCCAGCCGGGTACTGGAATGGGTGGGCAAGCTGGTCTGCTGCAACATCGCCCTGGCGGTGCTGTGGTTTGGGCTAAAGGCACTCTTTCTGCCCTTTTTGCCCGCCGCCCTCAGCCAGAGCTGGATGGTCTTTGCTGCCGGCAACATCGGCTTTGTCATCTATGACATCGGCTTTTCCAAGCTCATTGCCTTCTATGTGGCCCGGGTGGACAGGGGCTTGCGGAAGAACCGGTAGTCTGATATAATATGTAAGATTAGATGCTTTCCTCCCGCCCGGCGGCGGGAGACACTATACACGACAGGGGGAACCCCATTTGGTCAAGAGTATGACCGGCTATGGCCGGGGAGAGGCCAACCTGAACGGCCGTCCCATCACGGTGGAGCTGCGCTCGGTGAACAACCGCTATCTGGACTGCACCGTCAAGCTGCCCCGCATCTATGTGTTTGCCGAGGACGCGGTGAAGAGCCGGGTGCAGAGCCGGATTTCCCGGGGTAAGGTGGACGTGTATATCACCATCGGCCCCTCCGCCAATGGCGACGTGGCCATTTCGGTGAACAAGCCTGTGGCCGACGGCTATTACGCCGCCCTTAAGGACCTGCGGGATACCTACGGCCTGCGGGACGACATCTCTGTATCCCTGCTCTCCCGGTTCCAGGACGTGTTCCTGGTGGAAAAGACCCAGGAGGACCTGGAGGCCCTGTCTGCCGATATCTGTACGGTGCTGGATCTGGCGCTGGATGACTTTGACGCCATGCGCACCCGGGAAGGGGAGAAGCTGTGCCAGGACGTCCGGTCCCGGGCGGCCACCATCGAGGGCCTGGTGTCCAAGGTGGAAACCCGCTCTCCCGGCATCGTGGCCGACTATCGTGCCAAGCTGGTGGCCCGGATGAATGAGGTGCTCCAGAATACTCAGATCGACGAGAGCCGCATCCTCACCGAGGCGGCCATCTATGCCGACAAGGTGGCGGTGGATGAGGAGACTGTCCGCCTGCGCAGCCATCTGTCCCAGCTGGACCATATGCTGAGCCAGGGCGGCGCCATCGGCCGCAAGCTGGACTTTTTGATTCAGGAGTTCAACCGGGAGGCCAACACCATTGGCTCCAAGTGCAGCGATATTGAGACCGCCGGCTATGTGGTGGATATCAAGGCCGAGATCGAGAAGATCCGGGAACAGATCCAGAACATCGAGTAAGGAGCGGCCCCATGAAACTGATCAACATCGGCTTTGGCAACATGGTATCGGCGGGACGGCTTATCGCCATCGTCAGTCCGGAATCCGCCCCCATCAAGCGTATGGTGCAGGAGGCCCGGGATAAGGGCAACCTGATCGACGCCACTTATGGACGGCGTACCCGGGCGGTGCTCATCATGGACAGTGACCACATCGTGCTCTCGGCCCTCCAGCCGGAGACGGTGGCAGGCCGACTGGGCGGAAAAGAGACAGAAGCCGCAGAGGAGGAAGAAGCGCCTTGATGGGAAAGAAAAAAGAACATGGCACGCTCATCGTGCTGTCCGGCCCCTCGGGAGTCGGAAAGAGCACCGTGATCGCCGAGCTGCTCAGCGAACGCAAGGACATCCATTTTTCCGTGTCCTTCACCACCCGGCAGCCCCGGGTGGGCGAGGAGAACGGAGTGAACTACAACTTCGTCGCCCGCGAGGAATTTGAGCGGATGATCGCCAACGACGAGCTGTTGGAATACGCCGAATATGTCCATAATTACTACGGCACCTCTCTGCGGGTGATCCGGGAGAAGCTGGATGCCGGTATCGACGTGCTGCTGGACATCGAGGTCCAGGGCGCCGCCAAGGTGCGTGCCAAGTGCCCCGACGCGGTGTGTATCTTCATCGTACCCCCATCCTTTGAGGAGCTGTCCCGCCGGCTGCACCGCCGTGCTACCGACAGCGAGGAGGTCATCCAGGGCCGGCTCCAGAAGGCCCGGGAGGAATACCGGGAGATCCCCAATTACGACTATCTGGTGGTCAACGACAAGGTGTCCGACGCGGCGGAGGAGATCATCTCCATCCTCACCGCCGAGGGATGCCGCACCAAAAACCGCATGAATCTGGTAGAAGGAGTCTGATCGAATATGATGCTCGAACCCCCTATGAACAAACTGCTGGAGCAGGTGCCCAGCCGCTATATGCTGGTGAACGTGGTGGCCCAGCGGGCCCGTCAGGTGGCCACCGAGGCGGAGGACGCCGGCATCTCTCTGGACGATAAGCCTGTCACCATCGCCATCCGTGAGGTGGCCGAGGGTAAGGTGGAGCTGAACCAGGAAGAGGCCTGATATGAGAGGAATGAGAGGCAAGCGACAGACTTTCCGGCCTGTCGCTTGCCTCGGGCTGTCCTTAGGCCTTGTTTGAAGATTGTCAACAAGCCCAATCGGCGGGCCTTTTGCCCCCTGGACGGCACTATTTTTCCTTGAAATCCGTCAGGATTCCTGCAAAAAAATTGCTTGCCAGCGGCCAAAATTCCTCGTCGCTGGGCATATCGCCAATATTCAAACAAAGCCTAGGGGAAATGGGAAGGAGATGGACATGGTAGCGAAAATCGCCCTCAAGGCCGCCACCTACGCCATCGACAAGCCCTACGACTACGCTGTGCCTGCCGAGCTAACTGCTACTCTGCGGCCTGGGATGCGGGTCATTGTGCCCTTCGGCGCGGGCAACCGCCGCACCGAGGGCATTGTGCTGGCCCTGGAAGCCCAGGGCCCGGCAGGTGTGTCCCTAAAGCCGGTGCTCACCGTGCTGGATGACAGCCCGGTGCTGGACGGTGAGGCCATCAAGCTGGCCCTGTGGATGCGGGAGCGGTGGTTCTGTACGGTGTACGATGCCGCCCGGGCCATGCTGCCGGCGGGGCTGTACTATGCCCTCCAGGACCAGTGGAAGGTGGCCGAGGGGGTGGACCGGGAGGCGGCCTTTGAGGCCGCCGGCAAGTCGGACCACGCCCGGCAGGTGGTGGAGCTGCTCTTTGCAAACGGCGGCTGCGCCGATGTGACCGCCATTCGGGAGGCCTTCGGCACCAAAGACCCCAATCCCGCCCTTAAGCTGCTGCGGGACAAGGGGATCATCACCCTGGAGACCAGTGCCGCCCGGGGCGTGGGGGACAAGACCGAGCAGGTGGCCACCCTGGCCATGCCCGCCCAGGAGGCCCTGGATCAGGCTGCCGCACGGCGGCGAACCGCCCCGCTGCAATACGCGGTGGTGGAGCTGCTGTGCGCCATCGGCGAAGCTTCCGCCAAGGAGCTGTGCTACTTTACCGGGGCCAGTTCGTCCACCCTCCGCGCCCTGGCCAAAAGCGGGGTCATTGCTCTGGAAAAGCGGGAGGTCTACCGCCGGGTACAGGTGGAGGGCGTGGAGCAGCTGGCCGAGCCGGTACTCAACGGCGAACAACAGGCCGCCTTTGACGGCCTCAACGCTTTGGCTGCCGGAAATAAGGCCGCCGCCGCGCTGCTCTACGGCGTCACCGGCAGCGGCAAGACCCAAGTATACCTAAAATTGATCTATGAAACCCTGCGGCGGGGGAGAACCGCTCTGGTGCTGGTGCCCGAGATCTCCCTGACTCCTCAGCTGATGCGGCTGTTCTCCTCCCACTTCGGGGAGCAAATCGCCGTGCTGCACTCCTCCCTGAGAGCGGGGGAGCGGTACGACGAGTGGAAGCGCATCAAGGCGGGGGAGGCCCGGGTGGTCATCGGTACCCGCTCCGCTGTCTTTGCCCCCCTGAAGGACCTGGGCCTCATTGTTTTGGATGAGGAGCAGGAGGGGACCTATCAGTCGGAAAACGTGCCAAAATACCACGCCCGGGACGTGGCCAAGTTCCGCTGTGTCCAGCACAAGGCCCTGCTGCTGCTGGCCTCGGCCACCCCGTCCATTGAGACCATGTACCAGGCCCGGCAGGGCGCCTACCAGCTGTTTACCCTGAAACAGCGGTACAATCAGCGGCCTCTGCCCCCGGTAGAGATCGTGGATATGAAGGGGGAGCTGCGCTCCGGCAACGGCACCGACCTGAGCGGCGTGCTTACCCGGGCCCTGGCAGATACTGCTGATCGGGGTGAGCAGGCCATTTTACTGCTCAACCGCCGGGGTGCCAGTCGGATGGTGAGCTGTGGGGAGTGCGGCGAGGTACCCACCTGCCCCCGGTGCTCCGTCCACCTCACTTACCACTCGGCCAACGGGCGGCTCATGTGCCACTACTGCGGTCACTCCCAGCCTTTGCCCCCTGCCTGTCCGTCCTGCGGCGGTACCCTGAACTTCATCGGGGCTGGTACTCAGAAGGTGGAGGAGGAGCTGACCGAGGCTTTGCCCGGTTGGGAGGTGCTGCGGATGGATGCCGACTCCATTTCGGCCACCCACAGCCACGAGAAGCTGTTCGCCCGGTTTGAACGGGAGAACATCCCGGTGCTGCTGGGCACCCAGATGGTGGCCAAGGGTCTGGACTTTCCCAACGTGACTCTGGTGGGTGTCATCAACGCCGACCAGTCCCTGTATGTAGACGACTACCGGGCGGGTGAGCGCACCTTCTCTCTGCTCACCCAGGTGGTGGGTAGAGCGGGCCGCGGAGCCCGGGGGGGACGGGCCGTCATCCAGACCTATACCCCCGACAACGACGTGATCCGCTGCGCCGCCCGCCAGGACTACGACGGCTTCTATCAGCAGGAGATCGCCCTGCGGCGTCTGCGGGGCTGCCCGCCCTTCCGGGATCTCTTCGTGCTCACCGCCTCAGGCAAGCTGGAGGCGGCGGTGCTGCGGACCTGTATGCGGCTGCGGCGTACTTTGGAGGGCTGGCTGAGGCTGCCCGCCTATGAGGGATTGGAGGTCCAGCTGCTGGGTCCCGCCCCGGCCTCCATCGCCAAAATCAACGAGCGCTACCGCTACCGGCTCACCATGGCCTGCGCCAACACCAAGCCGGTGCGTGATATGATCGCCGCCCTGCTGCGGGCGGCCCAGACCGATAAAGAAAACAAAGGGGTGTCGGTGACTGCCGACGTGAACCCACTGGATTAGGAGGAAGAACATTATGGCACTGCGTACCATTCTTACCGACGGCGATCCCGCCCTGCACAAGGTCTGCCGTCCTGTGACCCAGTTTGATGAAAAGCTCCACGACCTGTTGGACGACATGAAGGAGACGCTGGCCAAGGCCAACGGCGCCGGACTGGCTGCTCCCCAGGTGGGCATCCTCCGCCGGGCGGTCATCGTGGTGGATGCCAACGATGAGATGCTGGAGCTGGTCAATCCGGAGATCATTGCCCGGGAAGGGGAGCAGGAGGGCTTTGAGGGCTGCCTGTCCGTTCCCGGCCGCTGGGGCGTGGTGAAGCGTCCCATGAAGGCCAAGGTGCGGGCTCAGGACCGCAACGGCAACTTCTTTGAGGTGGAGGGCGAGGAGATCGTGGCCCGCTGCTTCTGCCACGAACTGGACCACCTGGACGGCCACCTGTTTACCGAGCTGGCTGGCCGCCTGTACACCAACGAGGAGTTGGAAGAGATGATGGCGGAGGAGGACGACGCATGAGAATCCTCTTTATGGGTACGCCCGATTTCGCGGTGCCCTCTCTGGAGGCCCTGATTCAGGCGGGTCACCAGATCTGCGGGGTGTTCACCCAGCCCGACAAGCCCAAGAACCGGGGCATGAAGCTTCAGGCTCCGCCGGTGAAGGAGTGCGCCCTGGCCCACGATATCCCGGTGCATCAGCCCACCAAGCTGCGGGACGGCACCGCTCTGGCCCTCATCCAGGAGCTGGCCCCCGAGCTCATCGTGGTGGCCGCTTACGGCCGCATTCTGCCCGACGACATTCTGGCCGCGCCCCCCAAGGGTTGCATCAACGTCCACTCGTCCCTGCTGCCCAACTACCGGGGCGCCGCTCCCATCAACTGGGCGGTGCTCAATGGGGATAAGGAGACCGGCGTGACCATCATGCACATGGCCCACGACCTGGACGCCGGAGACATCATCTCTCAGGCATCCACCCCCATTGATCCCGATGAGACGGTGGTGACCCTCCACGACCGGCTGGCTGTGCTGGGGGCCCAGCTGCTGGTGGAGACGGTGGCTCAGATCGACGCCGGAACCGCCAAGCGCACCCCTCAGGACCATGACAAGGCCACCCTGGCTCCCATGCTGAGCCGGGAACTGTCCCCCATGGACTTCAATCGCGCCGCCCGTCAGCTCCACGACCAGGTCCGGGGCCTGATTCCCTGGCCCGCCGCCGTGACTACCTTGGGAGACAAGCGGTGTAAAGTATTTAAAACTGTCGTTTCTGAGGAGCGCACCAACACTGCTCCGGGCACTGTTCTGGCCGCCGGGAAGGATGGCCTGGCGGTGGCCTGCGGGGAGGGCACCGTGCTGCGGCTGGAGGAGATCCAGCCTGACGGCGGCAAGCGCATGAAGGCTGCTGACTACCTGCGGGGCCATCCCATTGAGGTGGGGACCGTGCTGTCCCTGCCGGAGCAGGGGAAATGAACCTGATCTGGACCCTGGCGGTCACCGGCGTGGTGGCCGCTCTGGGTTTGTACCTGGTGCTGCGGTGGCTGGGCCGGGCCGGTGTGCCGGTGCCCCTGGCCGCCAAAGGACTTGCAGCCAAGGGCTATATGCCTGACAGCAGAGAATGTGTAAAGGCATTTGCCGTTACATTTGGATTCCGTATTTTGATCTTCCTGCTGGTGGGGCTGGCAGCCTGTTTCGTGCTTTATCCCGGCTCCGGTCCCGACGCCTTCCTGTGGATCTGGAAGAAATGGGACGGCCTGCACTACGTCAATCTGGCGGAGCTGGGCTATTCCGGCTATGTGGAGGACGGGAAAAATCTGTTTCTGGTGTTTTTCCCCTTGTATCCCTGGCTGATGCGGGTGATTTCCCTTATCACGGGCAATACTATGGCGGCGGGGCTGCTGATTTCCTTTGCCTGTTACGGGGCGGGCTGCGTCTTTCTCTACAAGCTGGCCGCCTTTGAGCTGGGCAGGGGAGGCGCCCGGCGGACGGTGCTCTTTCTGTCGGTGTATCCCTACGCCTTCTTCTTCGGCGGCATTATGACGGAGAGCTTGTTCCTGCTTACCACCGCCGCGGGGCTGTGGTACATCCGCCGCCACCGCTGGTGGCTGGCGGGGATATGGGGGCTGTTGGCCGCCATGACCAGGATGCACGGCGTCCTGCTCATTGGGGCAGCAGCTGCGGAGCTGGTGGAGCATATGGGCCGTTTTGATTGGAAAACCATTGCCCGCAGACTGCCCGCCCTACTGCTGCCGGCTGTGGGCACCCTGATCTATTTGACCCTCAACTGGTCTGTAACTGGCAACCCATTTGCCTTTACAGTTATGCAGCAGCACTGGAGTCAGGGTTTTTGTCCCATTGCCGATACCATGTGGTATGTGCTGCAAAACGCCCTGAGCTACCCTACGGAGCTGGTGCGGTACCAGATTTGGATCCCCACCATTGTGCTCTTCCCGGTATTTTTTGCCCTGCTGGTATGGGCACGGAACAAGTTCCGGGGTATGTACACCCTGTACGGCTTTGTCTACCTGGTGCTCAACTACTCTCTGTCCTGGCTGCTCAGCGCCGGACGCTATCTGTCCTGCGCCCTGCCGTTCTTCCTGTTCGCCGCCGCCCTCACCGAGGGGAGACCCAAGCTGACAGCGGCGATCACCACCGCCATGGGGGCGGGATTCCTGCTCAATCTGTTCTGGTTCCTCACCGGGGGCCAGGTCATGTGACTGGAGGTCATTATGCCCTTTTTCTACTATTTTGACACCTATTACTGGATCATTCTGGTGCCAGCTATGCTCATCGCCCTGCTGGCCCAGATCAACGTGTCGTCCACCTTCAACCGCTATTCCCGCATTGCCAGCCGCCGGGGCCTTACCGGCGCACAGGCTGCGGAGGAGGTACTGAAGGCCCACGGGGTGTACGGCGTGCGCATCACCCGGGTGTCCGGTAAGCTTACCGACCACTATGATCCCCGGACCAATACCATCCGCCTGTCCGACGCGGTGTACGGCTCCACCAGCATCGCCTCGGTGGGAGTGGCCGCCCATGAGGCGGGCCACGCCGTCCAGTACGCCCAGGAGTACGGTCCTATCAAACTGAGAGGGGCCATCATCCCGGTATGTAACTTCAGCTCCCAGATCTCCATCCTGCTCATTATCCTGGGCTTTGTCCTGTATTCCAGGCCCCTGTTTGCCGTGGGTGTGGTGCTCTTTGCCGTGGCCGCCTTCTTCCAGGTGGTCACCCTGCCTGTGGAGTTCAACGCCTCCCGCAGAGCCATCCAATCTTTGCAGGATACCCATATGCTGGACGACCAGGAGCTGCGTGGGGCCAAGAAGGTGCTTGGGGCTGCCGCCATGACCTATGTGGCCGCTCTGCTGGTGTCCATTGCCCAGCTGCTGCGCTATATCCTGGCTTTTAACAGCCGCCGGAGGGATTGACATATGACTGCCAGAGAAGCGGCCCTCCGGGCCCTGGTGGCCTGCGAACAGCAGGGCGCCTGGTCGGACGGCTTTTTGAAGAAGATCCTGCGTACCGCCGGACTGGACAGCCGGGACGCAGCCCTGACCACCCGGCTGTGCTTTGGTGTGCTCCAGAACAGGCTGCTGCTGGACTACTACCTGGGCAAGCTGTCCACGGTGAAGCTGGAAAAGATGGAGCCCGCTGTCCGCAACAGCTTGCGGCTGGGGGCCTATCAAGTGTTATTCCTTGACAGAGTGCCCGACCACGCCGCCGTCAGCGAGGCGGTGGATCTGGCACGGAAGGGCTCCAAGAATCCCCGGTCCGCCGGTCTGGTGAACGGTGTGCTTCGGTCCCTGGTGCGGCAGAAGGACAGCCTGGAGCCGCCGGAGGACCCGGCGGTGCGGTACAGCCATCCCCAGTGGCTGGCCGACCTCTTTACCCGCCGGCTGGGCAGGGAGGAGGCCGCCGCCCTTATGGCGGCCAACAACGGGGAGCCGCCCACCTGCGCCCAGGTGAACACCACCAGGGCCACGGTGGAAGAAGTGACCGATTCCCTCCGGGCGGAGGGAGTGGAGGTCCAGCCTCATCCCTGGCTGCCAAACTGCCTGCTGCTGTCTCACACCGGCAGCCTGGAGGAGCTGACCGCCTTCCGGGAGGGCCTCTTTTACATTCAGGACGCCGCCGCCAAGCTGGCGGTGCTGGCCGCCGACCCCAGAGAAGGCATGGACGTGCTGGACGCCTGCGCCGCCCCCGGCGGCAAGTCCTTTGCCGCCGCCATTGCCATGTGGGGCGAGGGAAAGGTGGTCTCCTGCGACATCCACCCACATAAGATGGACCTGATCCAGGCGGGAGCCAAGCGGTTAGGCCTGGACTGTATTACAGCGGAAGTGCTGGACGGCAGGGAGTGTAAAGAAGAATTCCTTGACGGATTTGACTTGGTATTGGCCGACGTGCCCTGCTCCGGCCTGGGTATCATCCGCAAGAAGCCGGACATCCGCTATAAGGACCCCAAGCCCCTGGAGGGGCTGCCCCGGGTCCAGAAGGCCATTCTGGACAATGTGTGCCGCTACGTCCGTCCAGGCGGTGTGCTGCTCTATGCCACCTGCACTCTGCTGGAGCGGGAGAATGAGGACGTAGTGCGGGCATTTTTAGACAAGCATAAAGACTTTACATTAGAGCGTTTTCAGTTGCCCGGCGACTTTGAAGGCGCCAGGGAGGGCATGGTGACCTGCTGGCCCCACCGCCACGGCACCGACGGCTTTTTCTTCGCCAAGCTGCGGCGGATGCGGGGGGTGTATGAGGTCCGGCCCAACGAGGGCATGGGTCCCTTCGCCCTGGGCATGACCCAGGCCGAGGCGGAGGACGCCCTGGACAAGTTGAATGAGGAAGAGCACCAAGCCGTGGAGGTGTGGCACCGCTTCGGCGGGTACGGCTCGCCCCAGAGCTTCCAACTGGAGTATGAGGACGGAAAGCTGAGCCGCATTGGACTGGACCGGTGCGAGGATCTCAAGGTCCTGTACCGAGGCCTGGATCTGATGGGTACCCACGCCGAGGACCTGATCCTGGCCCTGGCCAAAGAGACCGGCTATGTGTGTGACTGTGAGGACCATGAGCTGGCCTGTACCTATGAATTTCCCGCCCTGGGTCTGGAGCTGTGGCGGGAGAGCGCTTACCACCCCAAGCTGCTGGCGGTTCCGGAATTCCAGGAGCTGATTCAGGCGCTGCCGGAAAATCTGGAGTATGAGCAGGACCATGGCTGGTGCTTTGCCCAGGTGTGGGTCCAGACCGGGTCCTTCCGGGCCCAGTGTCCTCTGGAGCCAGGCCCGGCCCCTTATGCCCACCCCGTCAAGCCAACGCCTCCGGAGCGGGAGCCCACGGCGGAGGAGATGATTGCGTTCCTCCATAGAAAATACGGACTGATACCGCCGGAAAGGCCCGGCAGGGGAGAGTAACATGACTGACATCAAATCTATGGATCTGGCGGAGATGACCGCCTATTTGAAGGAGTTGGGGGAGCCCGCCTTTCGGGCCAAACAGGTCTTTCAGTGGCTCCACCGGGGGGTGCGCTCCTTCGATGAGATGACCAACCTGTCCAAGGCCCTGCGGGAGAAGCTGAAGGCCGACTGCATCCTGTGTCCGCCGGAGGTGGAGCGCAAGCAGGTGTCCGCTCTGGACGGCACCATCAAATACTTATGGCGCTTATCCGACGGAAACTGCATTGAAACCGTTTTGATGCGCTACCATCATGGGAATACTGTGTGTATCTCCTCTCAGGTGGGCTGCCGCATGGGGTGCGCCTTCTGTGCCTCCACTCTTGGTGGCAAGGTAAGAGACTTGACACCTGCTGAGATGCTGGACCAGGTGCTCTTTACGCAGATCGATTCCGGCCACACCATCAGCAATATTGTGCTCATGGGCATCGGCGAACCCCTGGACAACTTCGATACGGTGCTGCGGTTCCTATCCCTGGTCAACAGCCCCGACGGACTCAACATCGGGATGCGCCACATCTCTCTGTCCACCTGCGGTCTGGTCGAAAAAATTGACAAACTGGCCGAGCATCAGTTACAATTAACCCTATCGGTATCCCTCCATGCCCCCGACGACGAGACCCGCAGCAAGCTCATGCCGGTGAACAGAAGCGTGGGCGTGGAGAAGCTCTTTGACACCTGCCGCCGGTATTTTGAAAAGACCGGGCGGCGGATCTCCTATGAGTACGCCATGGTGGACGGGGTGAACGATTCCGACTGGCAGGCTGACCTGCTGGCCAGTCACCTGAAGGGCACCCCGGGCCATGTGAACCTGATCCCCCTGAACCATGTGGCGGAAAGCCCTCTCAAGCCCAGCCGCCGGGTGGCCCAGTTCCAGAAGCGCCTGGAGTCCCACGGCATCACTGCCACGGTGCGGCGCAAGCTGGGCGGGGACATCGACGCCTCCTGCGGTCAGCTCCGCAGGAAGGCCATGCTGCATACCGATGATTAAGCTGCACTGGCTAAACGCCAGTTCCATTGTTTTGCCGCAGGCCCGGGCAGCAGGGCCGACCGGCTGGAAAAGAGGCTGATTCACTATGATCAAAGCGTGGGGCATCACCGATAAAGGCGTGGTGCGTACCCAGAATCAGGACGGGTATTACTTAGATGTGCCGTCGGAACACCTGGCTGTGGGCGTGGTGTGCGACGGTATGGGCGGCGCCAAGGCGGGCAACATCGCCAGCCTCATTGCCGTGGAGACCTTCGTGGATACCCTCCAGCACGCCCAGGGCGAGCCGGATACCCCGCCGCCGGCGGTGCTGGCCCGTGCGGCGGAGGAGGCCAACGGCGCGGTATACCGCCGGGCCAGTTCCGATCCCGACTGCTTCGGTATGGGCACCACCATGGTGGCGGTGATGGTGGTGGAGAACACCGCCTACCTGCTGAACATCGGAGACAGCCGGGCCTACCACATCAACGAAGAGGGGATCACCCGGCTCACCCGGGACCACTCGGTGGTGGAGGACATGGTGGCCCGGGGAGATATCACCCCGGAACAGGCCCGCACTCATCCCCGAAAGAACCTGATCACCCGGGCTCTGGGCGCGGAGGAGCGCATCCGGGCCGACCTGTATGAGCGGGAGCTGGTCAGCGGAGACTACCTGCTGCTGTGCTCCGACGGGCTGAGCAACATCCTCTCCGACCAGGAGCTGCTCTATGAAGTCATCCACGGGGGAGATCCCGCCGGCTGCTGCCAGCGGCTGCTGGACATCACCATCTCAAGAGGTGCGCCGGACAACGTGACGGCGGTCCTCTTCCAGATCCTTTGAAAAGGGGGTAATGAACTATGGATCAGTACATAGGGAAATTACTCGACAACCGATATGAAATTCTGGAGCGCATCGGCATCGGCGGCATGGCCGTGGTGTACAAGGGCCGGGATCACCGGCTCAACCGGCTGGTGGCCATCAAGATCCTGAAGGAGGAGCTGGCCTCTGACGCCGAGTTCCGCCGCCGCTTCCACGATGAGTCTCAGGCTGTCGCCATGCTGTCCCATCCCAATATCATGGCGGTGTACGACGTGTCCCACACGCCCGAACTGGACTATATCGTCATGGAACTGCTGGACGGCATCACCCTCAAGCAGTATATGCAGAAGAAGGGCGGCAAGCTGGCCTGGCGGGAGGCCCTTCACTTTATCACCCAGATCATGAAGGCCCTGTCCCACGCCCACAGCCGGGGCATTATCCACCGGGACATCAAGCCCCACAATGTGATGGTGCTGCGGGACGGTTCCCTGAAGGTGGCCGACTTCGGCATCGCCCGGCTCACCTCCTCGGCACAGGCTACCCTGACCCAGGAGGCCCTGGGCTCGGTCCACTATATCTCCCCCGAGCAGGCCCGGGGCAGCCACATCGATGCCCGCAGCGACATCTACTCCGCCGGTGTGGTGCTCTATGAGATGATCACCGGCCGCCTGCCTTATGAGGGGGACTCCCCGGTGGCGGTGGCCATCCAACATATCAATTCCATCCCCCTGTCTCCCAGGGAGATCGATCCGGAGATCCCCGAGGCCCTGGAGGCCATCACCATGAAGGCCATGGCCTCCGACGTGAACCAGCGGTATATCTCCGCCGACGCCATGCTGGCCGACCTGGAGGAGTTCCGCAAGAATCCCTCCATCAACTTTGACTATACCCCGGCGGATCTGCTGGTCACCGAAGGGGATGAGCCTACCCAGGTGCTGGGGGCCAATACACCCAGTAATGTGCGGACCCAGCCCGCCCACGCCGACCGCTATGAGGAGGATACCTGGACCCGGTCCAGAGGTCCCCGGCGGGAGGAGGACCCCCGCAGCCGTACCAAAAATAAGCGGTACGAGGATGACTATGAGGAGGTCCGGGGCGCCAACAGCCGTCTGCCCATCTTCCTGGCCATCGGTGCGGTGGCTCTGTTCCTGGTGGGCATGGGTGTGTTCCTGTGGTTCTCCTTCTTCAATGGCCTGGGCGGCGGCAGTTCCACTCAGTATAATGTGCCCAAGCTCATTGGCATGACCGTGGAGGAGGCCGAGCAGCACTCCGACGTGGTGGAGGCTGGCTTCCATATCGTGGTCGGCAATACGGTGGACAGCAGTCTGCCTGCCGGTCAAATCGTATCTCAGGACCCGGAGAGCGGCCGTAACGCCCAGGCGGGCGCTACCATTACCGTGGATCTGAGTAAGGGCAGCGACTCCGACGAGCTGGAGGAGGGCGTTATGCCCAACCTGGTGGACCGCGACAAGCGGATCGCCATCAGCGAGCTTAACGCCCTGGGCTACAGCGAGGAGAAGGGCAACCTGGTGATCCAGGAGGAGGCCAGCGAGGACGTGACCAAGGATTACGTCATCTCCACCGATCCCAAGGCCGACGCCAGCCTGGAGGGCGTGGACAAGGTGACCTTGGTGGTGAGCACCGGCCCGAAGGAGGAGCCGGTGACCGTCATCAACTTTGTGACCATGACGGAGCAGGACGCCCGTGACGCCGCCGACAAGCTGGGCCTGACGGTCTCTGTGGAAGAGGTGTACGACGACTCGGTGGAAGCTGGCCATGTGTGCTGGCAGAGCATCGATCCCAACACCGAGGTGGAGAAGGGCCAGACCAT
This sequence comes from Flavonifractor sp. An91, assembly GCF_002159225.1. Classification (NCBI taxonomy): domain Bacteria; kingdom Bacillati; phylum Bacillota; class Clostridia; order Eubacteriales; family Oscillospiraceae; genus Flavonifractor; species Flavonifractor sp. An91. The sequence goes on from NZ_NFHA01000009.1 coordinate 77,090, forward strand.
CCGCCTGCGGGTGAGCAAGGGTTCCGACCCCTCCGCCGGCGAACCCACCACCCAGCCCAGCACCGATCCCAATGAGTCCACTCCGCCCACCGACCAGCCCACCGAGTCCCCCAGCAGCCAGCTGAAAACCATCTCCTACACCGTCAATCTGCCCCGGGATCGGGACAGCGTGGAGGTGGTAATCACGGTGGACGGACAGGAGCAGTACCGCAAGACCCTGGATACGGTTCAGCAGCTGGTGACGGTGTCCCTGAAGGGCAGCGGCACCCAGACCGTCGGCGTCTACTTCGACGGCCAGCTCAGCCTGAGCGAGCCCAAAGACTTCGGCTGATATGGAAGGGATCATCTTAAAAGCCCTCAGCGGCTTCTACTATGTGGACGACGGCTCCGGCAGGCTCACCGCCTGCCGGGGTCGCGGCAAATTCCGCCACCAGAAGGTGAGCCCCCTGGTGGGGGACCGGGTGGAGTTCACTCCCCTGGAGGGGGAGAGCGGCATCCTGGACGCCATTCTGCCCCGGAAAAATGAGTTCCAGCGCCCGGCGGTGGCCAACATCGACCAGCTGGTGGTGGTGGCCTCCGGGGCCATTCCGGTCACCGACCCCTTCCTCATCGATCGGGTGGTGTCCATTGCCGAGGGGCGGGACTGCGAGAGCATCATTGTCCTCAACAAGTGCGATCTGGACGGGGCGGACAGCCTGTATGACACCTACACCAAGGCGGGCTTCACTACCCTGCGGGTGAGTGCCGAGACAGGGGAGGGCATTGACGCCCTCTCTACCGCAATCTCTGGAAAGGTTTCTGCCTTTACAGGAAACTCCGGTGTGGGCAAGTCCTCCATTCTCAACGCCCTCCAGCCCGACTTCCATATTCGGGTGGGCGAGGTGTCCGACAAGCTGGGCCGTGGCCGCCACACCACCCGCCATGTGGAGTTGTTCCGGCTGGACAGCGGGGCCATCGTGGCCGACACCCCCGGCTTCTCCTCCTTTGATACTGAGGAGATGGAGCTGCGGCGGCCGGAGGAGCTGCAATACACCTTCCGGGAGTTCGCTCCCTATCTGGACCAGTGCCGGTTTACCGGTTGCGCCCATGTAAAGGAAAAAGGCTGTGCAGTCCTTGCGGCGGTAAAAGCAGGGGAGATCCCGGCCAGCCGTCACCAGAGCTATGTGCGGCTGTACCAGCAGGCAAAGGAAGTGCCGGAATGGCAGAGAAAATAACCAAACAGGCCCTCATCGTCGGCGCAGCCCCCTGCGCCGACCTGGCTTTTCTGGGGGCGTATCTGGAGGGAAAGGACTGGACGGTGATCTGCGCCGACGGCGGGCTGCAAACCGCTCTGGCCGCCGGGCTGAAACCGGACTACCTCATCGGGGACTGGGACTCCGGCGGCGGCCCCGCCGGGGACGTGCCCTATGCCACCTTGCCGGTGGAGAAGGACTTTACCGACCTCCAGGCGGCGGCCCACTGGGCCTTGGAACAGGGGTGCAAAGAGCTGCTGCTGTGCGGCTGCACCGGCGGCAGGCTGGACCACACCGCCTCCAATCTGGTGCTGCTGGAGTGGATCGCCCGCCGGGGCGGCAAAGCTGTCATGGCCGACGGGGACAATGAGGTGCGTTTTCTGGAAAACGGCGGTCTTATGCTGGAAGATGCGCCCCACTACCACTATCTGTCCATCATCCCCCTTGACAAAACTGTAAAGGGTGTTACCTTGTGTGGCGTCAAATACCCTCTGGAAGGAGCGGAACTCACCCGTGGGGATACCCTGACCGTCAGCAACGAGCCCTCCGGGCCGGTGATGGAGATCTCTGTGGAGGAGGGGGCAGTGCTGGTGATCCGCAGCCAGCGGGAACCATAAAAGCATACTGAATACCTCATGTGGGGCGGCAAAAGCCGCCCCCTGTTTTATCGTCCGCCTTTGAGGCATGAACACAACCGCCTTCCTGCGCGTATACTGGGACAGAACCAGTGAAGGGAGGCGGCTGTTTTGACGTTGGAGGGCAAGAAGGCTCTTGCCGCGGCGGCGCTGTGCGGCGCGGGCGCGGTGCTGCTGTTTCGTCCGGGCACTCTGGCGGTCTTTGTGGCCGGGGCCTGGATGGGCCGCCGGGGCTTTGGCTGGCTCAAACGATATTGGCTTGACAGGGAGGCATAAGGTATGAAGATCGTGGTAGTGAAGTCCCCCAAAGCCCTCAGCAGCCTGCTGAGGCTGGTATTCGGCATCAAAAAATCCGACCTGGCGCCGGAAAGCCGGTCATAGCCGGACCACCTTGTACATATATTGCCCTAGCAGCAATCAGTCTGGGCAATGGCCCGTACAAGGAGTGGAACGCTATGGAACTGGAACTGGAACGGACGGCGCTGGACGGATTTCGCGGGGTGCTGGACGCCGCCGTGGCGCAGGAGGAGACGGTAGAGAGCATCGTGCCCGACGCCTGCCCGGACCTGCTGGAGGTCTGCGATACCGAAGGTGTGGTGTGCCTCCATAGGAAGGAGGCCATGGAGGGCCGGGTGGAGCTGTCCGGCACCATCCACGCCCTGCTGCTCTGCCAGCCCGACGGGGAGGTGGGTCTGCGGCGGCTGGAGGTGGATCTGCCCTTCACCTGCACCGCCGATTCCCCCGACATCACCCCCGGCTGCAAGGTGGTGGCCCAGCCCCGGCTGCGGGGGGCGGACGCCCGGCTGGTCAACCCCCGGAAGGTGCTGGTGCGGGCTGACCTGGTGGTGGACGTACAGGTGTTTGCACCGGTGTCTGACTGGGCTCCCGCCTCGGTGCTGGACCCGGAGCAGGCGGGGGTGGAGCAGCTCAGTCAGAGCTGTGACACCTGTGTGACAGTGTGTGTACAGGAAAAACCCTTCCCATTCAGCGACGAGCTTACCCTGGCGGGCAGCCGCCCGGAGGCCGAGGCCCTGCTGAAGTGGCGGGTGTCCCTGGAGTGCGGGGAGGCCAAAGTCATCGGCAGCAAGCTGATTTTCAAGGGCTCCGCCCGGCTCCAGGTGCTTTACCGCTGTGCCGACGGCGGGCTGAGCACCGGGGAGTTCGAGCTGCCCATCTCCCAGCTGATGGAGGTGAGCGGCGCCGGGGAGGAGGCCATGTGTCAGGTGGGCCTGATCCTCACTGATCTGAGCTGTGAGCTGGACGACGGGGACGGCCGCACCATCAGTGTAACCATGGGCCTGCTGGCCCAGGCGGTGATCCGGGAGGAGCGGAGCCTCACCCTGCTTACCGACGTGTACTCCACCCTCTATCAGCTGGACAACGAGATCCGCACCATGGACCTGAGCCGGGTGGCTGACCGGGGAGAGCGGGAGGTGGCCGTCCGGGAGCTGCTGGAAACCGGCGTGGCCCCCCAGGACGTGCTGGACGCCTATGTGACCATGGGAGACGTGACCCAAAACCGGGAGGGGGAGCGGGTATCCCTCACCGTTCAGGCCAATGTACATCTGCTCTGCCGCACCGAGTCGGGGGAGACGGCGGCTGTCACCCGCATCATCCCCGTATCCTGCCCGGTGGATCTGCCCGAGGGGGCACGGTGCTCCTGCCGGTGTTCCTGCACCGCCCCGGTGTATGGGGCGCCTGCCTCTGGGGGCGCGGAGGTCCGGTTCCCGGTACGCTTTGCCTGGCTGGCCCTTACCGGCAGCAAGGTTGCCGCCGTCAGTGCCGTGTCCTTCGATGAGAATGCCCCCATTGACCACGCCGGTCAGCCCTCCATCGTGCTGCGGATGGTGAGCGGGGGAGAGCGGCTGTGGGACATCGCCAAGGCCTACGGCACCACCGCCCGGGACGTGATGCAGGCCAATGCCCTGGAGGAGGAGGAGCTACCCGACGGACAGCTGCTGCTCATCCCAAGAAAACGATAAGCCGAGAAAATGGCCGCCATTTGGCGGCCATTTTTGATGGAGCGCGCATCGCCCCGATTTTTCCGCTTGCATTCCGGCGGTGGTTCTGTTATATTAGTAATTGCTTAATTACTTAATTGCTAGGAGGACGATCTATGGCGTCGAAGCGTTATGCCGCTGTGGGGAAGCACTGCGTGGCCTGCGGCTGCTGTGTAAAGGTGTGCCCCATGTCGGCCATCTCCATCTGGCGTGGAGTCATCGCCCAGGTGGACCGGGAGAAGTGCGTGGGCTGCGGCAAGTGCGCCAAAGAGTGCCCGGCTGGCACCATTGAACTGCGGGATCGGGAGGTGGGCGCATGAACAAGAAAAAACACTGGTACGACTATCTGTGGATCGTCACCCCCATCTATCTGGGATTGGGGTTCTTCAACATCCTCTTTGCCTGGCTGGGCATGATCTTCTTCTGTCTGCCACTGCTCATCGCCATCTTCGGCGGCAGCAAGCTCTACTGCAACCGCTACTGCGACCGGGGGCAGTTCCTGTCCCTGCTGGGTGAGCGGCTCAAGCTGTCCCGGAACAAGCCCACCCCCCGGTGGATGCGGACCAAAGCCTTCCGGTACGGCTTTCTCATCTTTTTCTTCGTGATGTTTTTCCAGATGCTCTTTACCACCTACCTGGTAGGGGCGGGAGCCAGAGACATTGGGGAGTTCGTCAAGCTGTTCTGGACCTTCCAGGTGCCCTGGCACTGGGCCTATCACGGCACCCTCTTTGCTCCCTGGGTGGCCCAGTTCGCCTTCGGGTTCTACTCCATCATGCTTACCTCCACCCTTATCGGCCTTATCGTTATGGTGCTCTTTAAGCCCCGGACCTGGTGCGTGTTTTGCCCCATGGGCACCATGACCCAGCTGATCTGCACCCTGCGGGCAGGCAAGGCCCCGGCGGGGGCCTGCGCCGCCTGTTCCGGCTGCCGGAGGTAAGCATATGGACGAACAACTGCGGGAAAAGGCCCAAACCATCGCTTCGCTTATGGCCCAGATGGCCAACGAGAACCGGCTGCTCATCCTGTGCGCCCTGCTGGACGGACCCAAGACGGTGGGGGAGCTGGGGGAGAGCGTGCCCAACATCACCGCTCCCGCCCTGTCCCAGCACCTGCACAAGCTGAAGGATGGGGGACTGGTCCAGGCGGAGAAGCACGGCCAGTTCGTTACCTATTCCATCAAAGACAGCCGCCTTCAGGCCCTGATGGCGGTGCTGAAAGAACAATATTGTGCCCAATGAACAGACAGCGCGTCCCATTTGATGTGGGATGCGCTGTCTGTTCTTCTAATTCCTGGTTCTCATATGGGAAATATTTTGTTAAAATGGTGAAATTCCTATTGACATACTCTGTTAGGATGTGTTAATATGCCCATAGAAGATAATGATTCTCATTACTGATTAAAAATATAGACAAGGAGGACGACACCATGCTGTTTAAGACCACGGAACAACACGAGGCCCTGCGGGCTCAGATCCGGGCCTTCGCTGAGGCGGAGGTGAAGCCCCAGGCCTTCCTGATGGACAAGGAAAATCTCTTTCCCGACGAGGCCATCAAGAAGCTGGGGGAGATGGGGCTCATGGGCATCCCCTATCCCAAGGAGTACGGCGGCGCCGGACTGGACGCCCTGAGCTACGCCATCGCGGTGGAGGAGCTGTCCCGGGTGGACGGCGGCACCGGCGTCATCCTGTCGGCCCACGTGTCCCTGGGCTCCTGGCCCATCTTCGCCTACGGTACTGAGGAGCAGAAGCAGAAGTACCTGGTGCCCCTGGCAAAGGGCGAGAAGATCGGCGCCTTTGGCCTCACCGAGCCCAACGCCGGCTCGGATGCCGGCGGCACTGAGACCACCGCCGTGGACAAGGGGGACCACTGGCTCCTCAACGGCGGCAAGATCTTCATCACCAACGCCCCCAAGGCAGATACTTATGTGGTCTTTGCTGTGACCACCCCCGACATCGGCACCCGGGGCATCTCCGCTTTCATCGTGGAGAAGGGCTGGGAGGGCTTCACCTTCGGCGACCACTACGACAAGATGGGCATTCGTTCCTCCTCCACCGCTGAGCTGATCTTCAACGATGTGAAGGTGCCCAAAGAGAACCTGCTGGGCAAGGAGGGCCAGGGCTTCAAGATCGCCATGTCCACCCTGGACGGCGGGCGCATCGGCATCGCGGCCCAGGCGCTGGGTATCGCCCAGGGGGCCTATGAGGCCGCCGTGGAATACGCCAAGGAGCGGGTCCAGTTCGGCAAGCCCATCGGCTTCAACCAGTCCATCGGCTTCAAGCTGGCCGATATGGCAACCAAAATCCGCTGTGCCCGTATGCTGGTCTACTCCGCCGCCGACCTGAAGGAGCACCACGAGCCCTACGGCACCGAGTCTGCCATGGCCAAGATGTACGCCTCCGACATCGCCCTGGAGGTCACCAACGACGCCGTCCAGATCTTCGGCGGCACCGGCTTCCTCAAGGGCATGGACGTGGAGCGGATGTACCGGGACGCCAAGATCACCACCATCTACGAGGGCACCAACGAGATCCAGCGGGTGGTCATCTCCTCCGCTATCATGGGCAAGCCCCCCAAGAGCGAGGGTGGCTCCTCCAGCCGGCCCAAGAAGCCCGCCCCCGTCACCGGCGTGCGCAAGCGCATCCTGCTGAAGGAGGGGAGCGCCGCCGATCAGGTCAACGCTCTGGTGGAGCACTTGAAGAAGGATGGCCATGACTTTACTGTTGGTATCCCCATGGATACCCCCATCAGCCAGGCCGAGCGTGTAGTTTCCGCCGGTCAGGGCATCGGGGACAAGAAGAACATGAAGCTGGTGGAGAATCTGGCCAAGGCTGCCGGCGCCGCCATTGGCTCCTCCCGCCCGGTGGCCGAGACGCTGAAGTATGTGCCCCTGGACCGGTATGTGGGTATGTCCGGCCAGAAGTTCAAGGGCAATCTGTACATCGCCTGCGGCATCTCGGGCGCCATCCAGCACCTGAAGGGCATCAAGGACGCCTCCACCATCGTGGCCATCAACAAGAACGGCAACGCACCCATCTTCAAGAACTGTGACTATGGCATCGTGGGCGACGTCAACGAAATCCTGCCTCTGCTGGCCGCCGCCCTGGACACCGGGGAGAAGCAGCCCGCGCCTCCCATGGTGAAGATGAAGCGCCCCGCGCCTCCCAAGCCCGAGCCCATCGGCAAGCGGTATGTCTGCGGCGGCTGCGGCTACGAGTACGTGCCCGAGCTGGGCGACCCAGACGCCGAAGTGGCCCCCGGCACCCTGTTTGAAAACCTGCCCGAGGAGTGGGTGTGCCCCGAGTGCGCCGAGAGCAAGGATATGTTCATTGAGGCCTGAGTGCGCAGGCGTGCGCAGCAGGGCCACAGTGCGCCGCGCAGACGAAAAAACAGGCGACGCCCGGTGGGCGGAGCGGCATTTTTCGCGGAGCGGGGAACAGTGGGCCGTAGCGGAGCCGCCGGAGCATGACAACATCGTGCGCGGAGACGCGCAACCATATAGAAGGAGGGACTATCATGTATTGTGTCCGCAATGTGACGGAAGATCTGTACTGGGTGGGTGCCAACGACCACCGGCTCCACCTGTTTGAAAACATCCATCCCATTCCCCGGGGCGTCAGCTACAACGCCTATCTGCTACTGGACGAAGAGACCGTCCTCTTTGACACCGTGGACTGGTCCGCCTGCCGCCAGCTGCTGGAGAACGTGGAGCATCTGCTGGGGGAGCGGCCCCTGGACTACCTGGTTATCAACCACATGGAGCCTGACCACGGCGCCTCCATCGAGGAGATCCTGCTGCGCTGGCCCCAGGTGAAGGTGATCTCCACCGAGAAGTCCTTCCTCTTCATGCGCCAGTTCGGCTTCCAGATCGACGGCCATGAGCTCATCGAGGTGAAGGAGGGGGACACCCAGACCTTCGGCAAGCACACTGTCACCTTCGTGGCGGCCCCCATGGTCCACTGGCCTGAGGCCATGGTTACCTTCGACACCACCAACGGCGTTCTCTTCTCCGCCGACGCCTTCGGCTCCTTCGGAGCCCTGGACGGCAAGATGTTCGCCGACGAGGTCAACTTCGACCGTGACTGGATCGACGACGCCCGCCGCTACCTCACCAACATCGTGGGCAAGTACGGCCCCCACATCCAGCTGCTGCTGAAGAAGGCCGGCACCATTCTGGACCAGATCAAGTACATCTGCCCCCTCCACGGTCCCGTATGGAGGAAGGATCTGGGCTACTTCATCGACAAGTACGACAAGTGGAGCCGCTACGAGCCGGAGGAAAAGGGCGTCATGATTGCCTACGCCTCCATGTACGGCAACACCGAGGCCGCCGCCCAGGCGCTGGCCGCCAAGCTGTGCGAGAAGGGCGTCACCAACGTGTGGGTGTATGACGTATCCAACACCCATGTGTCCTACCTGGTCAGCGAGTCCTTCCGGCTGAGCCACATTGTGCTGGCCAGCGTCACTTACAATCTGGGCATCTACCCCGTGATGCACGACTACCTCATGCACCTGAAGGGCCTCAACCTCCAGAACCGTACCTTTGCCCTCATCGAGAACGGCTCCTGGGCACCCAAGTCGGGCGACCTGATGCAGAAGTTCGTGGATGAGGAGCTGAAGAACATGACCGTCCTCAATGACCGTCTGTCCATCGCCTCCGCCCTCCACGCCGACAAGGCTGCCGAGCTGGAGTCTCTGGCCGACTCCATTGTGGAATCCATGCAGTAACCTTCCGGGACCCCGCTTCGGCGGGGTCCTTGAGACTGTCGAAAAAGTGGCACGCCACTTTTTCGAGTAGGTTGCAGTCTGCCGCGCGCAGATTTTGCCCGCCATAGGCGGACAAAATCCACACTTGCAGCCTGAGAAGTGTTTTCAGTCACGCACATGTCGCGACTGAAAACGGATTTGACTTTATTCGCGCCTGCGGGCGCGAACTCTGCGAGGCTTTTTCGACAAGCTGCAGGGCCTGTTGCAAAATAGCTGTTTTGCACAAGCCTGTCATTGCGAGCCAGTGCGCGCACTGGCGTGGCAATCCGTTTCCCCGGCAAAAGGGGCGGATTCCCACGAAAAACGGCCGCCCACCGGGCGGCCGTTTTTCTCGGAATGACGGGTCTTTGTACGAGCTGCGCATTTTGCAACAGGCCCTTTTCCGTCCTCCATGAATAATCCACGGCTTATCCCCATACCTATGTAGAGAAAACGCCGGCTTAACATGGCCGAAGGAGGAATTGCCAGTGGAACAACGCAAGCTCTATGAGGATATCGCCCTGCGGACTGAGGGGGATATCTATATCGGCGTGGTGGGGCCGGTGCGGACTGGAAAATCCACGTTCATCAAGCGGTTCATGGAGACCATGGTCATCCCGGGCATCGAGAACGTCTACCGCCGGGAGCGGGCCAAGGATGAGCTGCCCCAGAGCGGCTCGGGCCGCACCATCATGACCGCCGAGCCCAAATTCGTCCCCGAGGAGGCGGTGGAGGTCACCATGGACAGCGGGGCCACCTTCAAGGTGCGGCTCATCGACTGCGTGGGCTATCTGGTGCCCGGGGCGGTGGGCTCTCTGGAGGACGACGTGCCCCGGATGGTGACCACACCCTGGTTCCCCGAGCCCATCCCCATGACCGAGGCCGCCGAGATCGGCACCAGGAAGGTCATTGCCGAGCACTCCACCATCGGCATCGTGGTCACCACCGACGGTACCGTTACCGACATTCCACGGGAGGACTACCTGGAGGCGGAGGAGCGGGTCATCACCGAGCTGAAGGAGCTGGGTAAGCCCTTCCTGGTGGTGCTTAACTCCGCCCAGCCCCGGTCGGAACGGGCTCAGGCCATCCGGGCGGACATCGCCTCCCGATATGATGTCACCTGCGTGTGCGTCAACTGCCTGGAGCTGGAGGAGGAGGCAGTGACCGGCATCATCAAGGGGGTGCTGTACGAGTTCCCGGTGAAGGAGCTGGATCTGTTTCTGCCCCCCTGGGTGGATGCCCTGCCCTGGGATCACCCTATCAAACACGGACTGTACGCCGCTATCCGGGAGAGCGCCAAGGGGATGCGCCGCATCCGGGACGTGGAGAGCACGGTGGCCGCCATGGGGGAGTGCGACACGGTGAGCCGTGCCCAGGTCACCTCCATGAATCTGGGCACCGGTCTGGCCGCCGCCGACCTGGAGCTGCCCCGCAGCCTGTTCTACGACACCCTGTCCCAGCAGTCCGGCTTCACCATCCACGACGATGGGGACCTGCTGGAGCTTTTGAGCCGCCTGTCCCGGATCAAGGCCGAGTACGACAAGGTGGCAGGCGCTCTGGAGGAGGTGAAGGCTACCGGCTACGGCATCGTGGTGCCCGGCACCGACGAACTGGTGCTGGAGGAGCCGGAGATCGTCCGCCAGGGCGGCCGGTACGGGGTGCGCCTCAAAGCCTCGGCCCCCTCCATACATATGATAAGGGCGGACATTGAGACCGAAGTCTCTCCCATCGTGGGCAACGAGAAGCAGAGCGAGGAGATGGTCAACTTCCTGCTTCAGGAGTTTGAGGGGGACACCAAGGCCATCTGGCAGTCCAACATCTTCGGCAAGTCCTTCCACGAGCTGGTCAGCGAGGATCTGAACGCCAAGCTCAAGCGGATGCCGGAGGACGCCCGGTCCAAGCTGCAGGAGACCCTCCAGCGCATTATCAACGAGGGTTCCGGCGGGCTGATCTGCATCATCCTGTAAGAAAAGGCGGGAGCATGGCCGGTACGTCTTGCTTCGGACTGGGAAATGTTGTATCGTATCAGGCAGAGAGGACCCAGAAAGAGAAGAAGGAGAGATCCCGATGAAAAGACGTACCCTGTGTGTGTTGGCCGCCGTGCTGGTGTGCCTGGCCGGCTGCTCCGGCGGCGACGGCCTGGTGGGAAATATCTATACCTACGACCATGTGTCCATTGAACTGCCGGAGGGCTATGAGGTGGACGAGAGCGGTTCCTTCCCCATCATCTACTGCCCCGACTACCCGGCGCGGACCGACAACATCAACATCCTCAAAACCTCAGCGGACAGCATCGACAACTACGACGAGGACGTGATCGACAACTACTACGCCACCTCCCTGAACGGGTACAGCGGGATGCTGTCCTTTGAGAAAACCACGGTGGGGGGCGTTGACGCCATCATCTGTTCCTATGGCGTCGGCATGAACGGCGTGGACATGATAGGCACCCAGTACTATCTGTTCGGCAAGGACTTTACGGATGTCATTACCTTCACCAGCGTATCCGGCGACTATGACGACGACTTCGAGGACATTGCTCAGTCCATCACGGTCCATTGAGCACAAGAGAAAAACCGCTGCAATCCACAGGGATTGCAGCGGTTTTTTGTGTCTTGGATCAGGGTTCCATGCCCATGAGGATCTTCTCGGCGGTGATGGGCAGAGAGCGCACCCGCACGCCGGTGGCGTTGTACACCGCCTGGGCGATGGCGGGGGAGGGGGTATTGATGACCACCTCGCCGATGGACTTGGCCCCGAAGGGACCGTTGGGCTCGTAGCTCTCCTCAAACTCCACTCGGATCTCCGGCAGGTCGGTGCGGCAGGGGATTTTGTAGGTCATGAAGGTGGAGTTGACCATCTGGCCATTGGGGTCGTAGTTGATGTCCTCCAGCAGGGCCATGCCGATGCCCTGGGCGATGCCGCCCTCGGCCTGGACCCGGGCCAGGTTCTTGTTGATGACGGTGCCGCAGTCCACCACGCCCACATAGTCCACGACCTTGGTCTCGCCGGTCTCCAGGTCCACCTCCACCTCGGCAAAGCCCGCCATGAAGGGCGGGGGAGAGGTGGGGCTGCAATGGCTGGCGGTGGCGGTGAGCCACTGGGTGCCCTCGCCCACCACCAGGTCCTGAGCCAGCTTGTCCAGAGTGATGGAGGTCTCCGGGTTGGTGCGGTCGTACACCTTGTCCCCGTCAAACTCCGCCCGCTCGGGGTGGATGTTCAGGCGGCGGGCCCCCTCAGCGGCGATCTTTTCGTTGAGCTCGGTGCAGGCCTTCACCACCGCCATGCCGGTGACGTAGGTGGTGCTGGAGGCGTAGGAGCCGGTATCAAAGGGGGAGTGGTCGGTATCCACCCCGTCCACGGTGATGCGGTCCATGGGGCAGTTGAGAATCTCGGCGGCCATCTGGGCCAGGATGGTGTCGCAGCCGGTGCCCATATCGGTGGCGCCGATCATCAGGGTATAGTAGCCGTCGTCGTTGAGCTTGATGGTCACCGACGCGGTATCGATGGCAGAGATGCCGGAGCCCTGCATGGTCACCGCCATGCCCACGCCCCGGACGCGGTGGTCGTCCACCTTGACGCAGGGGTACTTCTCCTTCCAGCCGATCATCTCCATGCCCCGCTCAATGCACTGGGGCAGCTTGCAGCTGGTGAGGGGCTCGTTGTAGTAGGCGGCCATGTGCTCCCCCACCCGGGGCAGGTTCATAAGCCGCAGCTGGGCCGGGTCCATGTTCAGCTTCTCCGCCAGCTCGTTCATGGCGGACTCCATGGCAAAGCAGCCCTGGGTGGCGCCGTAACCGCGGAAGGCACCGGCGGCCATGGTGTTGGTATACACCACGTCCCAGGAGAAGCGGAAGGCGGCCTGCCGGGCGTAGAGGGGGATGCTCTTGTGGCCCACCAGGCCGATGGTGGTGGAGGCGTGCTCGCCGTAAGCACCGGCGTTGGACAGGGCGTGCATATCCACCGCCTTGATGGTGCCGTCCTTCATGGCGCCCACTTTGACGTGGACCCGCATCTGGTGGCGGCTGTTGGAGGCCTGGAAGGACTCTTTCCGGGTATACACGATCTTGGCGGGCTTGCCGGTGCGCAGAGTGACCAGGGCGGGGAAGAGCTCACTGACCAGGGTCTGCTTGGCGCCGAAGCCGCCGCCGATGCGGGGCTTCACCACCCGCACCATGTTCTTGGGCAGGCCCAGAGCACGGGCGATGGTGCGGCGGCAGTGGAAGGGCACCTGGGTGGAGGATACCACGTTGAGCCGCCGGTTATGGTCCAGATAGGTATAGGTGCGGAAGGTCTCCATCATGGCCTGGGCGTTGGCCTTGGTATAATAGGTCTGATCCACCACCACGTCGCAGGCAGCCATGGCGGCATCCACGTCGCCGTCGGCGTCGCAGCCGCTGGACACCAGGTTGCGCTTCTGGTCGCCGCCGATGTCGAAGTGGTGGAAGTAGTCATCCTCCGAATGAACCACAATGGGGTTGTCCAGAGCGGTCTCAAAGTCCAGCACCGGCTCCAGGATGTCGTACTTCACCTGGATCATCCGCAGGGCCCGGGCCACGCAGTCCTTGTCCCGGCCTGCCACGATGGCCACCGGGTCGCCCACATAGCGGACGGTGCGCTCCAGGATGTAGCGGTCGTAGGGGGAGGGCTCCGGGTAGGACTGGCCTGCCAGGGTATAGCGGATCTGGGGCACGTCCTCCCAGGTCAGGATGCAGGAAATGCCGGGCACCCGGCTGGCGGCGTCCTTGCGGATAGACTTGATGCGGGCGTGGGCGTGGGGGCTGCGGAGCACCTGCACCACCAGGCAGTCACGGGGCACCATGTCCTCGGTGTACACGCCCTTGCCGCCGGTGAGGGCGGCGCCGTCCAGCTTGGGGATGGCCTGATTGACGAATTTCAGATTCATGCCTGACCCTCCTTCTCCCAGGGCTTGTCGTGGAGCCAGGCCCGCAGGGCCCGGGTCTGACCGGCGTAGCCGGAGCAGCGGCACAGGTTGCCCGCCAGATAGTTGGAGATTTCCTCCTCGGTGGGGTCGGTGAGCTCCCGGCGCATGGCCAGCACAGCCATGATGAAGCCGGGGCTGCAATAGCCGCACTGCTCGGCGCCCTGGGCGGTCATGTATCGGCCGAAGGAGGCGGCCTCGTCCTTCACACCCTCCAGGGTGGTGACGTGGAGGCCGTCGGCCCGGGCGGCGGGGTAGGAGCAGGACAGCACCGGCTTGCCCTCCACCCACACGGTACACAGGCCGCAGTTGCTGGTGTCGCAGCCCCGCTTCACGCTGACGTAGCCGTACTTGCGCAGAAACTCCAGCAGCATCATATCGTTGGGGATGTGCTTGTTGTACAGCATCCCGTTGACGGTGATCTTGACTTTCATCCCTTGTTCTCCTCCATGCACTGCTCTGCCGCCCGGCGCACCAGTACAGCGGCCAGCTTCTTCCGGTAGTCGGCCCCCGCCCGCAGGTCGGTGCCGTAGGTCAGCTCCTCAGCGGCGGCCTGTCCGGCGGCTGCGGCCCCCTTGCCCTCGTTGAGGCAGGCGGCGGCGCTTTCGCACCGCACTGCCCGGGCGGGACGGGCACCCACCGACACGGTCCACTGGCCGCCCCGGCAGCTCACCGCCGCGGCCAGGGTGGGGAAGTCGGTGGTGGAGCGGCGGACGCTCTGATAGGCGGCCCGGCGGCCGTCGTCTTTGATGCGTACCTTCAGCAGGATATCGTTGAAAGCGATGGGGGAGGCCATGAACTCCGCCAGGGGGAGCTCGCCGCCCCGATGGAGCACCACGGTGGCGTCCAGCGCCAGCAGGGCGCAGGTCAGGTCGGAGAAGCCGAACCGGGAGAATACAGAGCCTCCCACGGTGGCGCAGTTGCGGAAGGGTACCCCCACGATGTGGGATACACAGTCCCCCAGAATGCCGTCAAAGCGGGAGGTGACGGCGGGGTGAGTCTCCAACTGATGGAGGGTGACCGAGGCCCCCAGCTCCAGATAGCCGTCCTTCACTTCGATCTGGTCCAGGCCCAGCCGGGTCAGGTCAATGGCGCGGCCAATGCGGCGGCGGCCCATTTTCAGCCAGCAGCAGCCACCCAGAATGACGCTGGTCCGGGTGTCCCGCTGGAGCAGCTCGTCGGCCTCGGCCAGGTTCTCGGGGAACACATAGCTCTTGATGGTGAACAAATCTAATTCCTCCCCATAAATCGGGTTTTCTCGCGTTTTACAGAAAGTTTATTATACCGGCTTCTGCCAGAAATGTACAGGGGAAATCATAAAAATACAAGGTTCAGTTTCCATCCTGCAAAAAGCCCTCCAGGCCCCGGCGGTCTGTCAGCTTCAGGCTCTTGTAGCCAGTCTTGATCCAGCCCCGTTTGTCTAATTCCCCCAGCACCCGGCTTACCGTTACCCGGCTCACCCCCACCGAGGCACCAATCTCCTCATGGGTGCAGCGCACCGTATCCTCCGGCCAGGGCAGGATGGTCAGCAGGTGGCGGGCGATGCGCTTGTCCGCCTGGAGGAAGTCCCCGTCCACATGGCCGGACAGCATCCGCACACGGCGGGCCAGATCCTCCAGCATGGCGATGGCCAGATCGGGATGGGCGGCAAAGACCTGGGTCAGGTGCTGCCGGTCCACCGCCACCAGCTGGCATTTGGTCACCGCCATGGCGGAGGATACCCGGGGCTGGCCGTCAAAGAAGGCGGCCTCGCCCATCAGCTCGCCGGCATGGGGGAGGGTGAGGATACGCTCCTCGCCCTCGGGGGAACTGATGAAGCACTTGGCGGTGCCCGATACAATATAATAAAAGCAATCCGCCCGGGTGTCCTGGAGATAGATCAGCTCTCCCGGCTCCTTGTGCAGAATGGGCTGGCCGTCGGCCAGAGGCGTCCAGATGTTGCGCAGCATGGCGGTTTCCTCCTTTCGGGCGGGGACAAGCCCTGCCCTTACGGTAAGATTGTAGCATGGTTTACATTCTTCTGGCAAGGGGGTATGGTATGCTGATACCAACAAGAAATAAGGAGGCGCCCTCGTATGGGAATGACCATGACCCAAAAGATCCTGGCCCGCCACGCCGGACTGGACCAGGTGGTACCCGGCCAGCTGGTGGAGGCCAAGCTGGACCTGGTGCTGGGCAACGACATCACCGCGCCCGTCGCCATCACCGAGTTCCGCAAGGCGGGACTGACTCAGGTATTTGATCAAGACAAGATCGCCCTGGTGCTGGACCACTCCACCCCCTGCAAGGACATCAAGTCCGCCCAGCTGTGCGCCCAGGCCCGGGAATTTGCCAAGGAATTCAACATCACCCACTTCTATGACGTGGGCTGCATGGGCGTGGAGCACGCCCTGCTGCCCGAGAAAGGCCTCACCGCCCCCGGCGAGTGCATGATCGGCGCCGACTCCCACACCTGTACTTACGGCGCGGTGGGTATGTTCTCCACCGGCGTGGGCTCCACCGACATGGCCGCCGGTATGGCCACCGGCCTTGCCTGGTTCAAGGTGCCCGCCGCCATCAAGGTCACCCTCACCGGCAAGTTCCAGCCCTATGTGTCCGGTAAAGACGTGATCCTCCACCTGATCGGTATGATCGGCGTGGACGGCGCTCTGTACAAGTCCCTGGAGTTCGCCGGGGAAGGGGTAGGGGAGCTGTCCATGGACGACCGCTTCACCATCGCCAACATGGCCATTGAGGCGGGCGCCAAGAACGGCATCTTCCCGGTGGACGACAAGACCCGGGCCTACCTGAAGGGCCGTGTTACCCGTGAGTGGGAGGCGGTGGAGGCCGATCCTGACGCCGAGTACGAGCGGGAGATCGTCATTGATCTGAACACCCTCCAGCCCACGGTGGCCCTGCCCCATCTGCCCTCCAACACCCGCACCATCGACCAGGTGGAGGGCACCCACATCGACCAGGTGGTCATCGGCTCCTGCACCAATGGTCGTTTGGACGACCTGCGGCAGGCGGCGGCGGTCCTCAAAGGCCGCAAGGTGGCCGACGGGGTGCGCTGCATCGTCATCCCCGCCACCCAGCAGATCACCCTGGACGCCATGGCCGAGGGCCTGATCCAGACCTTCATCGAGGCGGGCTGCGCCGTGTCCACCCCCACCTGCGGCCCCTGCCTGGGCGGACACATGGGCGTGCTCTCCGACAACGAGCGGGCCATCTCCACCACCAACCGCAACTTCGTGGGCCGCATGGGCCCCGTGTCCTCCGAAATCATTCTGGCCAACCCCGCTGTAGCCGCCGCTTCTGCGGTGGCGGGCTGCGTGGCCGATCCCCGAACGCTGTAAACAGCGTTCGGGCCCCCATATTTTTCTTCCTCGGGGCAAGTGAATTGCCCCTGCGGCAAGGTTTTGCAGTGCAAAACGCTTGCACGCGCCACTTGGCGCGTCCCGCCTGCGGCGGGTCCCAAGGCACCAAATAAGAAAGGGTGACATCCTTGAAAGTATATAAGTACGGCGACAACGTGGATACCGACGTGATCATCCCCGCCCGGTACCTCAACGCCCCCGACGAAAAATCCCTGGCCTCCCACTGCATGGAGGACATTGACGCCAACTTCGCCTCCACCGTGGAGCAGGGCGACATCATCGTGGCCGGGGCCAACTTCGGCTGCGGCTCCTCCCGGGAGCACGCCCCCCTGTCCATCAAGGCCTGCGGCGTGAAGTGCGTCATCGCCCCCTCCTTCGCCCGCATCTTCTACCGCAACGCCATCAACATCGGTCTGCCCATCATGGAGAGCCCCGAGGCTGCCGCCGCCATCCAGGCGGGGGACACTGTGAGCGTGGACTTTGCCGCCGGCACCATCACCGACGAGACCCAGGGCAAGACCTGGCAGGCCGCGCCTTTCCCGGCCTTCGTGGACAACATCATCCAGGCCGGCGGCCTGCTCAACTCCCTGAAAGCGCGAGGTGTGGCCAAATGAATTACAAAATCGCTTTGATCCGGGGCGACGGCATCGGCCCCGAGGTAGTGGGTGAAGCCGTCAAGGTGCTGGAGGCCGTGGGCAAGAAGTTCGGCCACAGCTTTACCTATGAGGACGTGCTGCTGGGCGGCTGCGCCACCGACGCGGTGGGGAAGAGCTACCCCGACGGCACCGCCGAGAAATGCAAGGCCTGCGACGCCGTGTTGCTGGGCGCGGTGGGCGGCCCCAAGTGGGGTTCCGACAAGCCCGCCGAGCAGCGGCCCGAGACCGCCCTGCTGGCCATCCGCAAGGATCTGGGCCTGTACGCCAACCTGCGCCCCGCCGCCCTGCGGCCTGCCATGGCGGACGCCTGCCCCCTGAAGAAGGAGACTGCCGAGAAGGGCATTGACCTGATGATGGTCCGTGAGCTCACCGGCGGCATCTACTTCGGCCAGCGGGAGAAGTATGACACCCCCGACCGGGGCGTGGAGTGCGCCGACCGGATGGCCTATTCCGAGAAGGAGATCGAGCGCATCGGCCGCCGTGCCTTTGAGCTGGCCCGCCTCCGCCGGAAGAAGGTGTCCTCCGTGGACAAGGCCAACGTGCTGGAAACCTCCCGCCTGTGGCGCTCTGTCATGCACCGTCTGGCGGAGGAGTATTCCGACGTTCAGTACGAGGACGTGCTGGTGGACAACTGCGCCATGCAGCTGGTCCGTGATCCCGGCCAGTTTGACGTGGTGGTCACCGAGAATATGTTCGGCGACATCCTGTCCGACGAGGCAAGCATGGTCACCGGCTCCATCGGCCTGCTGCCCTCCGCCTCCATCGGCGACACCGCCCCCGGCCTCTACGAGCCCATCCACGGCTCCGCCCCCGACATCGCGGGCCAGGACAAGGCCAACCCCATCGCCACTATCCTGTCGGTGGCCATGATGTTCCGCTACTCCTTCCACCTGGCCGCCGAGGCCGACGCGGTGGAGGCCGCCGTGGACGCTGTGCTGGCCGAGGGCTGGCGCACCGCCGACATCGCCGAGCCGGGGGTCACCCCCATCGGCACCAAGCAGATGGGCGATCTCATCTGCGCCAAGATCTAAGGAAAACAGGGAAGAGGCGGCAGTGCCGCCTCTTCTCAGCTTGTAGAAAAACCTGCTGTGACAATCAAGCCAGAGCAGGTTTTTTGCATGAAAAGTAAAAGAACAGAGAAAAAGGAAGAAGATTTCCTCTCCATCTTGTTGGTTTGCGGAGATC
>NZ_NFHA01000090.1:0-1364 GCF_002159225.1 Flavonifractor sp. An91
GTCACCGGGATGTCAAGCCCTGGTAAGGTTCTTCGCGTTGCTTCGAATTAAACCACATACTCCACCGCTTGTGCGGGCCCCCGTCAATTCCTTTGAGTTTCAACCTTGCGATCGTACTCCCCAGGTGGGATACTTATTGTGTTAACTGCGGCACGGAGGGGGTCAGACCCCCCACACCTAGTATCCATCGTTTACGGCGTGGACTACCAGGGTATCTAATCCTGTTTGCTCCCCACGCTTTCGCGCCTCAGCGTCAGTTACTGTCCAGCAATCCGCCTTCGCCACTGGTGTTCCTCCGTATATCTATGCATTTCACCGCTACACACGGAATTCCGATTGCCTCTCCAGCACTCAAGAACTACAGTTTCAAATGCAGGCTATGGGTTGAGCCCATAGTTTTCACATCTGACTTGCAGTCCCGCCTACACGCCCTTTACACCCAGTAAATCCGGATAACGCTTGCCACCTACGTATTACCGCGGCTGCTGGCACGTAGTTAGCCGTGGCTTATTCATTCGGTACCGTCATTTTCTTCGTCCCGAATAAAAGAAGTTTACAACCCGAAAGCCTTCATCCTTCACGCGGCGTTGCTGGGTCAGGCTTGCGCCCATTGCCCAATATTCCCCACTGCTGCCTCCCGTAGGAGTCTGGGCCGTGTCTCAGTCCCAATGTGGCCGGTCAACCTCTCAGTCCGGCTACTGATCGTCGCCTTGGTGGGCCGTTACCCCGCCAACCAGCTAATCAGACGCGAGGCCATCTCAGAGCGATAAATCTTTGGCAGTCAGAGCCATGCGGCCCAACTGCATCATGCGGTATTAGCAACCCTTTCGGGCTGTTATTCCCCACTCCGAGGCAGGTTCCTCACGCGTTACTCACCCGTCCGCCACTAAGTAACTCAATCCGTTGGACGAATCCTCCGTCATGAGCACTCCGTTCGACTTGCATGTGTTAAGCACGCCGCCAGCGTTCATCCTGAGCCAGGATCAAACTCTCAATAAAATGGTATCTAAAGAACCGAAGTTCTTCAAATCACTTTATCGAAGCTTAATTCATAGCTTCAAAGAAATTAAATCAAGAGCCTTCTTCAAGCTTGCGCTTGTCAGAAGGACTTCTCGTCCTTTCTGGTGCTTCGTGTTTCTTTCACGTTGTTTAATTTACAAGGTACACGCTCTTGTCAGCCACTCAGGCTGACGTGCTATTTATTTTAGCACACTCCGTTTCGCTTGTCAAGAACTTTTTTCAAGTTTTTTCAGGGCTTTTTAGCCCCGAACCGCTTGTTTCGGTTCTTTTTCAAGCTCGTTCACACCTTCCGGCGCGAACTCATTTAGTTTACCACGCACACTCGCGTTTGTCAAGCACTTTTT
>NZ_NFHA01000091.1:0-1285 GCF_002159225.1 Flavonifractor sp. An91
GCACGTCGTAGACTATGACGTTGATAGGTCGGAGGTGGAAGCGCGGTAACGCGTGCAGCTGACCGATACTAATAAGCCGAGGGCTTGACCTTAACATGATGATTGCAGGCGCTTGCCTGGTACTGGAAACTGCATTGTTCGGTTTTGAGGGTGCTGACAAAGCGACGCGTAAATGTGGCCCGTTGGTCAAGCGGTTAAGACGGCGGCCTCTCACGCCGCAAACGTGGGTTCGATTCCCGCACGGGTCACCAAACCTGCGCCTTTAGCTCAGCTGGTAGAGCAACTGACTCTTAATCAGTGGGTCCCCGGTTCGAATCCGTGAAGGCGCACCATTCTCTATGGAGCGTCTACGCGGCGCTCCATAGAGAACCTCTTAAAATTTAGACTTACCTGATGAGAAAGACGGTAAGGAGAGAAAAGTTCAGATGAAGTTTTCTTTGCTTACTTTCTTTTTCAAAAGAAAGTAAGTTGGTGTTGATTGCGGTGAGGGTCCACCCGTTCCCATCCCGAACACGGAAGTTAAGCTCACCTGCGCCGAAAATACTTGTCTGGAGACGGACCGGGAAGATAGGTAACGCCAACACAAAGAGCGGACAGCTTTGGCTGTCCGCTTTTTGCTTTACAAAAAGCAGCAGCCGTCATAGACAGCTACTGATATAGCGATTTACATCAAAAGTTGAGTTTATTATGTAAAAAGTGCTTGACAAATGGCACCGTGAGTGATATTCTATTTGAGCGCCTTGCGAGAGGGCATGAAAATCTGAGCAAAACCGGAAGAAACCGGGGGGAACCTGGACGGCCTTCTGAAAGAGATCAGAAAAAAGTGCTTGACAAACGCGAGTGTGCGTGGTAAACTAAATGAGTTCGCGCCGGAAGGTACGAACCAGCTTGAAAAAGAACCGAAACAAGTGGTTCGGGGCTAAAAAGCCCTGAAAAAACTTGAAAAAGTTCTTGACAAGCGAAACAGAGTGTGCTAAAATAAATAGAACGTCAGCCAGAGGGGCTGACAAGAGCGTGTACCTTGTAAATTAAACAACGTGAAAGAAACACGAAGCACCAGAAAGGACGAGAAGTCCTTCTGACAAGCGCAAGCTTGAAAGAAGGCTCTTGATTTAATTTCTTTGAAGCTGTGAATTAAGCTTCGATAAGATGATTTGAAGAACTTTGGTTCTTTAGATACCATTTTATTGAGAGTTTGATCCTGGCTCAGGATGAACGCTGGCGGCGTGCTTAACACATGCAAGTCGAACGGAGTGCTCATGACGGAGGATTCGTCCAACGGATT
>NZ_NFHA01000092.1:0-1259 GCF_002159225.1 Flavonifractor sp. An91
CGGTCAAATACATCCGCTCTGCCCTCCCGGACGGCGGCGACGGCTACGCGGTGGAAAGCGTCTACGGGATGTGCGGCTCCGCATGGACCCAGGGCGGCGTAAAGATGATCCATGCGCCGCTGAAATATGCCGTTTCGGCGTAGGAGGATGGCAAATGAAAATCCTCTCCTGCGGCGCAGGGATGCAGAGCACGGCCCTGGCCCTGATGAGTTGTGAAAACGCAAAGGCCGGGCGGCCCGTCCATCCTCTGGTCCCCATCTATGACGCCATCATTTATTGCGACCTCGGGTTTGAACCCCCATGGGTCGCAAAACAGGTGGACTTCATCCGCCGGGCCTGCGCGTCCAGCGGTCTGCCGTTCAAGGTATTGAAATCACCCTTATACTCCGATTTCATTCGGAATTTTGGCGAGCGGCGGACCATCAGCATCCCGTGGTGGACCCTTCGGGATGACGGCCATAAGAGCAAAATGCCCCGCAACTGCACCATCGACTATAAGGTGGAACTGATCTCCAAGTATGTACGGTGGGACCTGCTGGGCTACCAAAAAGGACAGCGGCTCAGGGACGAGGACAAAAAGGCCCATGAAATGCACATCGGATTCAGCCTGGAAGAAGCCAGACGCTGTAAAGCGAGCACCAATCCGATGTTCGTCAACCGCTTCCCTCTGGTACAGATGGAATTTACCCGGGCGGACAGCTACGGCTATATCAAGGAGGTATGGGGCCTGGAGACCCGCGCCAGCGCCTGCACCTTCTGCCCCTTCCATAAAAACCACTTCTATCAGTACCTCAGACAGCACGAGCCGGAACAATACGCTCAGCTGGTTCAAATGGACGAGCTGTTGCGGGTCAAGGTGCCGAAACCGCCCATGGACTCTGACCTCTACATCTCCCGGAGCAGAAAGCGGTTGAAGGATCTGACCCCGGAAGACTGTGCTGACGCAGAATATTTTGATTACCGCGGGGAGCAGATTTGGAACGGCTTTTAAGGCCACAGAACTACCAAAGAAGTAAGGAGGTAAACCAGATGAACCAACTGACATTGACAGACCACCCCTATCTGTACCTGGGCTCTCTGTCCGAGGCCAAGCGCAGCAATGAGGCGGGGCTGTGGCGGGCGAGCCACCAGTGCAACATCGCCTGCAAGCAGGCCATTGAAGCGGCCATCCGGGCCGGCTTCGACGGTATGCACCTGAAAGCGGACTGCGCCCGCGGCGTCATCGCCCAATATGGCTTCAAGCGCGTGGGCTGGGTGCT
>NZ_NFHA01000093.1:0-1206 GCF_002159225.1 Flavonifractor sp. An91
GGTGGCAGCATCGGTCTGATCCGTTCCCATTGTTCTTTTGTTAATTCATAGCGTTTCATGCCCTTAGTTTTACATATTGCGTCCTTTTGTGCAACTTTTATTTTTCAAACAAGGCCTAGGTCAGAGTGTTTGGAAGTAAGTCTGACCTGAGTATAGCACACCTTAATCTTGGTACGCAATAGAAAACTGTCAGGTATATGGGCCTATTTTGCAGATGGGTCAAAGGCGTGTTCAAGTGCTTTTTGGAGTGCCTGCACATGGACAAGCCATTCCTGGCGAGTTTTCTCTTGAAGCCACGATTGGTACATCTCATGCTCTGGGTTCTGGACACACCGAACTTCTTTCAGGAGGACGGAAACAGCTTCTTCTGTGACAAGCACCTGCTGAATATGTCGCTCCTGTAAATTTCCAGTTGTTTTTATGTACTCGTGGACAATTAACTCGTTTGTGCGATAGTATTCTTCCAGACACTCCGCAATCAGAAGGGCAGCCCGGCTGAAGTATTGCTGCAATCTGCTCCGAATGTAATGGTCTAGTTTCGTTTGTGAGCAGTTCTGATTGCGGTATATGATTTCTTCCAGAATGTGCTGACGCAACACCCCTATGGCTTTCCCTGTATCAAAATATGCGAATTGAATCGGCTTGAGCTGTTCCTCTATGATGACATTCAACAGGTCCAGGCCGTAATCGCTCTCGCGCATTGTGATACCCCATGAGCCCATAATTTCACCTCCAGAAACAGTTTGGTTTTGACGGCGTCAAGGGGGGACTGCAAGCAAGTATAGCCCTGATAAGCACTGTCCATCGCAATATGCATCATGCTTCGTGCTCATCCTGCTCACGGCACACCGCTTTCTGCTTCGACGGCTGTGCCAAGTGATACAGGGGATGGTCCTCCAGGCGGTATTTCTCCACCTCCTTTGGTGCGCCGCCCCGTGTAAACAGCCACGCATGGTTTAAGGGCATGTTCAGAATGGTGTGGACAGACTTGTTGGCCTTGACGGAGATGTACCGGGCCGTTGCCAGCTCCTGTCCGCCCAGGTAGAGCAGGTGGTCGCAGTTGCTCAGAATGGTAACGGCCTTGTCGTGCCCGTATGCGGCCTCCAGCTGTGCAAGGCTCTGGAGGATGATGCTGACGCTGATCTCCCGGGAGCGGATGACGGAACTGATCTGGTCGAAGTCAGCGATGCACCCTGCGGCCCCGGC
>NZ_NFHA01000094.1:0-1023 GCF_002159225.1 Flavonifractor sp. An91
GTTCCACAACATTGCTGTTATTGCCCTCTGTTGCTTGCTCTTCATACTTTCAATCTGCATTGTTCAGTTTTCAAGGTGCTGACTTCCAACCTCTTTCAAGGTCAGATCGAAACATCTGTTGCCAGGTGCTTCGATCTAATATTGAATTGGTGGAGATAGTCGGGCTCGAACCGACGACCCCCTGCTTGCAAAGCAGGTGCTCTCCCAGCTGAGCTATACCCCCATCGAGAGAGAAGTGGTGGGCCCAAGTGGACTCGAACCACCGACCTCACGATTATCAGTCGTGCGCTCTAGCCAGCTGAGCTATGGGCCCGTAAATAGGTGCCATTCACTTCTTGCCTACCTGGCCCGCGTCGGCATAGCCGCCGCGGTACACGCTAAAAATATGCCGCCGGCATATTTTCTTAACGCGTGTACCCTCTAAATTAAACAACGTGAAAGCTCATTCGCTCCAGAAAGCTGACCGTAGGACGTTACAAACAACTCTCGGTTGCTTGAAGTCTCCTTAGAAAGGAGGTGATCCAGCCGCACCTTCCGATACGGCTACCTTGTTACGACTTCACCCCAATTATCGAACCCACCTTCGGCCGCGCCCCCCTTGCGGTTAGGCTACGGACTTCGGGTGTTCCCGACTCTCATGGTGTGACGGGCGGTGTGTACAAGGCCCGGGAACGTATTCACCGCGGCATGCTGATCCGCGATTACTAGCGATTCCAACTTCATACAGGCGGGTTTCAGCCTGCAATCCGAACTGGGATGGCTTTTAGGGATTTGCTCCACCTCGCGGTTTTGCCTCCCTCTGTTAACCACCATTGTAGTACGTGTGTGGCCCAGGACATAAGGGGCATGATGATTTGACGTCGTCCCCACCTTCCTCCGTTTTGTCAACGGCAGTCTCGCTAGAGTGCTCTTGCGTAGCAACTAACAATAAGGGTTGCGCTCGTTGCGGGACTTAACCCAACATCTCACGACACGAGCTGACGACAACCATGCACCACCTGTCACCGGTGCCCCGAAGGGAAA
>NZ_NFHA01000095.1:0-960 GCF_002159225.1 Flavonifractor sp. An91
CAAATCACCATTTTGATTAGACAACTTGATCTTATTTGAACCCACTTCAAAATCCAATATTTTACACACCAGTGAAGTACCTCACCTACCAATGACAGATGAACAAGAAAGTGAGTGCTACACATGGATTTGACTAAGTATTACCCCGACATCGTCGCAAAGTATCCCGCTTATGTAACCAAACGGGAACTATGCGAGATCTGTCACATCTGTCCCAAGACCGCCTACAATTTGGAGCAACAAGGTGAGATTCCCTATACCATTGAGCAAAACCACCTGATCCGTAGCCACAAAATCAAGCTGACAGACATTCTTGCCTATCTCTATCGGCGTGAGTGCAGACAGGAAGCAGACAGTCCCTATATCTGTGCTATGAGAACATTCTATGACGAACATCTCTCTCCCTACTCAGACCTGCTTTCCGTAAAGGATATTCAGCAGATTACAGGCTTTTCGTCCTCGGCAATCGTGCGGTGGATCAGCACAGGGATTCTGAAGGCTTTCCAGCCTGGAAAGCAGTACACCGTCCCAAAGGATTTTATGCTGGACTTTCTGATAAGCCCATATTACCGCCGTATCCGCCGAAAGACCCCTCTCCAAAAAGAATTGATGGATACATTTGAGCGTCTGTGGCAGGAAAAAGGAGGCGAGTGATGTGGCACAGGTATCCAAGTATCGCTATTTGCTGAATCAGTACCCAGAAACAGTCCAAAAAGAGCAATTCCGCATCATCTGTCATATCAGCAAACGCACAGCTCGTTATCTGCTGCAATCCGGTCTGGTTCCCTGCGTACAGAGTGGGAAAAAGACCCGGAATTACACCATTAAGATGAAAGACATTGTTCGCTACCTTGAGCGCAGGGAAATCCACCCCGAAAAATACAAACTTCCCCCCGGCTCATATAGCGGGACATACGCAGTCAAGCCCCTGCTTCCCGAATCTGTGACAACGGAGGAACT
>NZ_NFHA01000096.1:0-955 GCF_002159225.1 Flavonifractor sp. An91
CGGGCCGGCTTCGACGGTATGCACCTGAAAGCGGACTGCGCCCGCGGCGTCATCGCCCAATATGGCTTCAAGCGCGTGGGCTGGGTGCTGGCCAACACCATTCAGAAGAAGCGGTGGGATGGCCGGTTCCGTCCCCGGCACAAGGAGTGGGCCGACACCATCTTCATCCCCACCTGCGGCCGGACAGGCGAGTACATCGTGGAGAGCCACCCGGCGGTGCTGGACGGCTTTGTGGAAGCATTCCTGGACGAGGTAAAGGGACTCTCCCTCTTTGACGCCTCCCAGTGCGACACACTTTCGGGCCGCAGTCTGGAGGGAGAAGTCCTGGTCCTGAGCCCGGCGGCGCTCAAAGAGTCCTGCTGGTCTCCCCGCAATCAGCTCTGGCTGGCGGAAAGCGGCTTTGGATGCAGCCCCCATGCTTCCGGCCGGGCAATCTATGCAACCTGCCTCGGGGATGGGGAATGGGCCAGATGGAACAGGGGCGATTTCATCGGCATCCTCCGGGACGAGTATTTCCCGGAGTGGGCAAAGCAGACCGTAGACACGCTTCGGAAAGCAGAACAGGAGGCGCACGATGGCCTATCTACCTAATGTTCTCAGGGAGACCAGCGAGGGGCTGAACCAGATCCCGATTCAAGACATCCTGTTCCAGAAGCGGGAGATTTTCTGCATTGGGCCCATCACGGAGGACACCGCCTCGGCGCTGGTTCTGCAGCTCCGCTTCCTTCAGCAGGACGCACCCGGGCAGGAGATCACCATGTATATCAACAGTCCCGGCGGCGAGGTCCCCAGCGGCCTTGCCATCTACGATGTCATGAAGGCGGTCGGCTGTCCGATGCGGACCATCTGCACCGGCACCGCCGCCAGCATGGCCGCAGTCCTGTTCCTGTCCGGCGACCGGCGGGACATGCTGCCCCACGCCAAAGTCATGATACACGACCCGCTGATTCCGGGC
>NZ_NFHA01000097.1:0-934 GCF_002159225.1 Flavonifractor sp. An91
CGTGCAAACGGATATACTGGCAGCCAGACCACGATTAAAAACTACATCCTGGCGCACCAGCATCTCATTCCGCCTGCTCGCTATGCGGTTGCTCCGCAGGGAAACCGTGGGCGGCGGTATACCACCGGCCCCGGAGACGCGTTCCAGATGGACTGGGGCTTTACCAAGGTCCAGTCTTTCACCGGAGAAGAATAGTCTGTTGCCTGCTTTGCTATGGTCTGCCACCACTGCGGTGAGCGGTATGTGGAGTTCTTCCCCAACGCCAAGCAGGAAAACCTGTTCATTGGTATGCTCCACGGGTTCCGGTACATGGGCGTCCCTCAGTATGCGGTTTCCTTATTCCATATTTTCTGATAAAGTCCAATGCCAATTCTCGCACTCGTAGCCACAGGCGATGGATGGTGAGAAGATGGCTGTCTCTTACTTCGTTTTGTATATGAGAAATCACTTCAGTGTCTAATCCCTCAAGACAAACAGCTCCCGTGTTATGGATAGCCAAGTAAAATGGTCCTCTGGATTAGCCAGAGGATCCATTGCTGCAGGAGGGTCCCCCCCATAGCGTTGGCATACTCCGTATACATTCCTCCACGGCCAAACAAGAAGAATTCTCCGTTAGACTTTTGAAACAGTTCCTCCGCAATATAAAAGGCGTCCCGACTATCTCCCGAGTTTGTCCAATATCCAACGGACTTGACTTTTTCTGTGTCATAGCACTTTTTGTTAATGATTTTTCATGTTTATTTTCCTTTCTTATCAGATGAGCATATTGTCAACTGTTATTGACATGCTGGTGCAGGTCATTTCCTTTTGCAGGTTTAGGCCTTGTTTGAAAAATAAAAGTTGCACAAAAGGACGCAATATGTAAAACTAAGGGCATGAAACGCTATGAATTAACAAAAGAACAATGGGAACGGATCAGACCGATGCTGCCACC
>NZ_NFHA01000098.1:0-908 GCF_002159225.1 Flavonifractor sp. An91
GAGCAGATGAACTGCATCCGGCCCCGGGAATATGATGGGAGCCACATCACCTTCAGCGGCATCAACCCGGCCATTCAGCTCCGGCCCCATCAGCTCAACGCCATCGCCCGGGTGCTGTATGGCGGCAACACACTCCTGGCCCATGAGGTGGGTGCGGGCAAGACCTTCGAGATGGTTGCCGCCGCCATGGAATCCAAGCGCCTGGGCCTGTGCCAGAAGTCCATCTTCGTGGTGCCCAACCACCTGACCGAGCAGACCGCCTCGGAGTTCCTGCGGCTCTACCCCTCCGCCAACATCCTTGTGACAACCAAAAAGGACTTCGAGAAGCGCAGCCGCAAGAAGTTCTGTGCCCGCATCGCCACCGGGGACTACGACGCCGTCATCATCGGCCAAAGCCAATTCGAGAAGATACCCATGAGCCCGGAACGGCAGAAGCGGATGCTGGAAGAACAAATCGACGACATCGAAGAAGGCATCCAGGAGGTCAAGAGGGCCAAGGGCGAACGGTTTACCATCAAGCAGCTGGAGCACACGCGGAAGTCTCTGAAGGCCCGGCTGGAAAAGTTGCAGGCCAACCACCGCAAGGACGATGTGGTGACCTTTGAACAGCTGGGCGTTGATCGGATGTTCGTGGACGAGGCGGACCACTATAAAAATCTGGCCTTCTACACCAAGATGCGGAATGTGGCTGGCCTCTCTACCTCTGACGCCCAGAAGTCCAGCGATATGTTCCTGAAATGCCGCTACCTGGACGAGCTGACCGGGAACCGGGGCGTCATCTTCGCCACCGGGACCCCCATCTCCAACTCCATGACGGAACTCTACACCATGCAGCGGTATCTGCAATATGACAGGCTCCAGGAGCTGGACATGACCCACTTCGACAGCTGGGCTTCCAGGTTTGGAGA
>NZ_NFHA01000099.1:0-908 GCF_002159225.1 Flavonifractor sp. An91
CTCCATAAAAAGGAAAGAGGTCTACCAGCTTTTCGCTGGCAGACCTCATGGCGGAGATGGAGAGATTCGAACTCTCGCGCCGGTTTTGAGCCGACCTACCGCATTTCGAGTCATTTCCCGCTTATGACTTTTGGTGGAAATTAAGCGAAGATGGAAGTACACAACGGAAGCCCAAAAGCTGCGGTATACTGCGGATTTTGGCTTCCGTTTTTCGCTTTTATTTGAACCCACCGGGTTTTCCGAGTTCTTCCCGTTTTTGCCCCGAATTATGACCGGAGGATAGAACAAGGATAGAACTGGACACCAGATTAGGGGTATTCACACCCATACCATTTCACGAAAATGCAAATCACCATTTTGATTAGACAACTTGATCTTATTTGAACCCACTTCAAAATCCAATATTTTACACACCAGTGAAGTACCTCACCTACCAATGACAGATGAACAAGAAAGTGAGTGCTGCACATGGATTTGACTAAGTATTACCCCGACATCGTCGCAAAGTATCCCGCCTACGTAACCAAACGGGAACTATGCGAGATCTGCCACATCTGTCCCAAGACCGCCTACAATTTAGAGCAACAAGGTGAGATTCCCTACACCATTGAGCAAAACCACCTGATCCGTAGCCACAAAATCAAGCTGACGGACATTCTTGCCTATCTCTATCGGCGTGAGTGCAGACAGGAAGCAGACAGTCCCTATATCTGTGCTATGAGAACATTCTATGACGAACACCTCTCTCCCTACTCAGACCTGCTTTCCGTAAAGGATATTCAGCAGATCACAGGCTTTTCGTCCTCGGCAATCGTGCGGTGGATCAGCACAGGGATTCTGAAGGCTTTCCAGCCTGGAAAGCAGTACACCGTCCCAAAGGATTTTATGCTGGACTTTCTGATAAGCCC